>NZ_DBMDHH010000024.1:0-40516 GCF_057433415.1 Anaerotruncus sp.
AATAATCAAAAAAGCCGGACAGCTGCAGCCCCGGCCGGTTGACCTCGGGCGTGGAGATGGAGATCCCGGCGGCGTCTTCGGGAAGATAGACCACCTCAAGGTTAAAATCCCTGATCAGCTTTTGGAGGGGCACAATAAATTTTGTCGCCACATGAGCACCTTCTTTATTCGTTTTCCGTCGATATTCCTCTAGCTATTATACATGATGGAGGCGCATCTTTCAAACCCTATTTTGGGCAAAAATGTATTTCCAAATGCAGTTGAAATCCACCCGGCAATGTATTATACTTTTATGAGCCACTTAATGAAAGGGGAACTGCTGCTTGCAAAGACGGTTCGCGGCCTTTGCCGCCGGCGCGCTGCTCCTGTTTTCGGCCGTCACGGCCAGCGCCGAAACCCTTCCCGGCGACGCTGCCCCGGCCCCCGTCGCCGAACAGACCTGGCGGTACCTCGACGCCAATCCCCCGGGAGAAAACAGCATTCTCGCCTATTCGCTCGGCGGACAGGCCGTCCGGGAGGACGCCGTTACCAGGCTGTCCGGGGACCTGCGCGGCAGCGTAGCGGATGGATTCTCCTCTCCCCGCGCGCTGGAACGGGGCATCATCGGGCTGGTCAAGAGCGGGCAGGATCCCGCCTCGTTTGAAAAGACCGACCTTGTTTCCGCCCTCTACTCCCATGAAAACATCTACCAGGAGGGGCTGGACGGCGCGCTTTTGGCGCTGGCCGCCTACAGCGCGGCGGACGCGCAGTCTCCCGTCTCCGCGCACAACTCCCCCACCGCGGTCATCGACTATATCGTATCCTCCCAGCTCCGCGCGGGCGGGTTCGGTTCCGCCGCCGGGCGCGACCCGGACGTACGGACCACCGCGCGGGCGGTCACCGTCCTCGCGGCGAGCCGGGACATCCCCTACGTGAACACCGCGGTCAACCGGGCGCTCTCCTGGCTGAGCACCCAGCAGGATGAGGACGGCGCCTTCCTCCGCAACGGCCGCCCCGACTGCGAAAGCACCGCGGCGGTCCTGACGGCGGTGCGCACCTGCGGCATCGGCCTGGGCGACGCGCGGTTCACCAAAAACGGACGGGACCTGCACGACGCGCTCCAATCCTTCCGGCAGCAGGACGGCGGCTACGCCGCCACCCCCGGCGGGCCTTCGGAGGTCGCGGCAACGGAGGCGGCGGTGATCGCCCTTTCGACCGACGCGTCCGGCCTCTCGCCCTACCTGCCGCCCGAGCGGTATCCCGGCTATGTGGAGCCGCAGCCCGACAACGCCTATGTGTTTCTGCGGTTCCTCTTCGGGTTCCTGCTCCTCTTCGGGCTGCTCTATCTGGTCCTGATCCTCACCGGGAAGATCGGCAAGCGCTGGGGCAAGTTTCCTCCCACGGAACCGGAGAATCCCAGCGAAGCGCCCGGCGCGGGCGCGGATACCCGCACGCTCGAGCTCAATATCCCGATGAAGGCGGAGATTCCAGACTTCGACGCCCTGCCCGGTGGCGACCCGCCCGAACAGACGAAAAAATAAAAAAGACAGCCGCCCGCGGGCGGCTGTCTTTTTTGATCGTCAACGGTTGAGGAAGGTGAAATTCGAGTCCTGCGCAAAGTTTTCGAAGTTGTACATCACGAGCACGTCGTCGAATTCCGCCCGCGCCATGACCTCGCTCATCGGCGCCGTCAGGTTGCGCAGGTCGACCATCCACACCTCGTCGTAGCTGTAGGTCAGAAAGGGCGCGAACGGGTTCCCATAGCTGTCCTTGATGAGCAGGACGCGGGAGGTCCGCCCCTCCTGGTGGTTGAGGTTGTTTTCCGATTTGACGACGGTCAGGTCGCTGTTGCCCCACAGGAAGGCGGCGTGCTTGTCCCGCTCCCCCCACTTCTCCGCGTCGTAAAGGCCGGGCTTCTCCTCCCCGCCCACCGTGACCGAGGAGACGGGGATGTCGTACCACTCGATCGTGTCCGGGACCGCGGAAAAGAGCTTGCACTTGCTGAAGTAGGTGCCGTAGAAGCCGGGAGCCTCCCTTCCCAGCGGCTCCAGCGCAGAAAATTCCACCGCCTTGAGCCCCCGGGACTCGACGAACGCGCGGTAGGCGTTGTAGGCGCCCCAGGTCGTCCAGTGGTGGTCGGTGCGGTAGTAGGCCTGCCGCTCCGACGCGGCGAGCCGCATCACCGGGAAGAGGTCGAGCGTGTCCGTGCCGCCGGGCAGCGCACCGTAGATTTCGGCGACGCGCGCCGCCTGGCCGACGTTTTGCAGGCCCTTCGGGAGCTTGTCCGCGAGGATCTCATAGGAGTTCGGGATGACCGCCACAGTGATCGGCGCGGTGTCCCGGTAGGAGGCCAGATAGGTCCCTAGCAGCTCGATGTTCATCGAAAACCGGCGCTCGTCCACCGTCCCGTACCGGTCGAACAGGTAGTTGTCCGACCCGTAGACGATGCCGTTGTTCTCGATCTTTCCGAACGCCGATTCGCTCACCGATTTGAGCGTAATCCACCCGTCCCGCCCGACGAACTGGTCGTTGAGGTAGGTTTCAAACCGCTGGGTGTACTTGTTCTCCTGGTCCTTCGCCAGCAGCGCCGTCGCCGTCAGCTTCGGCCTCTGGGCGAGCGGGCGGTTCTCGAGTTCGCTCTTCTCCCGGTCGGGGGTCAGCAGGTTCGCCGCCGAGACGATCAGCAGAAAGGCCGCGAAGAGGAAGACGAGCGGATATTTTTTTAAGGTCTGCATCATGCTCCCTCCTCAGAAGTTCCAGTAGAGGAACGGATTGTAGGTGGAGTCCACCAGATAGGCGACCGAAAGCACCAGTATGAGCCCCAAAAACGGCAGTGCGAGCGCGCGGCAGACCTTCGGGTGCCGGTCGCGGATGCGGTTCAGCACCGGCATGGAGAAAAGGATCCCCAGCGCCAGCACGACCGCATAGTTGCGCAGGTAGAACATCCATTCATTCCCGCCCGTAAGGGAGAACAGCTTCCCAAAGAAGACGCCGAGCGCACCGAAGCTCCCCTCGATGGCGAAGAGCCCCCATCCGAGCATGACCGCCAGCAGCGAATAGGCGTGAGAAATGAGCGGGTGCCTGTCCAGAAACACGCGCAGGCCCATCCGTTCGATCATGAGCAGGACGAAATAGTAGAGCCCCCACAGCACGAAGTTCCAGCTCGCGCCGTGCCACAGCCCGGTGAGCGCCCAGACGACCAGCAGGTTCAGGACGTTACGCGCCGGGCCTCTGCGGCTGCCGCCGAGCGGGATATAGACATAGTCGCGGAACCACCCCGAAAGGGTCATGTGCCACCGCCGCCAGAACTCGGTGACGCTGCGGGAGATGTAGGGGTAGTTGAAGTTCTGCGGGAAGGTGAACCCGAGCGCCTTGCCCATGCCGATGGCCATGAGCGAATAGCCGGAAAAATCGAAGTAGATCTGGAGCGTGAAGGCGATGAGCGCGAGCCACGCCGAAGCGGTCGAGACGTTCGCGAACCCGACCGCCGCCACGTCGTTCCACAACGCGCCGATCGAGTTGGCGAGCAGCACCTTGCTGCCCAGGCCGAGGATGAAGAGCCCGATGCCGTCCTGCACCGCGCCGAGGGTGATCTTACGGCTGTGCAGCTCGCGGCTGATGTCGGAGTACTTGACGATCGGGCCGGCGATCAGCTGCGGGAAAAGGACGACGAAGGTGCCGAAATTGATGATGTTGCGTTCGGTCTCCACCTTGCCCGCGTAGACGTCGACCGTATAGGTCATGATCTGGAAGGTGTAGAAGCTGATGCCGAGCGGGAGGGTCCTGGCCGCTTCGATATAGGGCACCGCCATCCCCGTCAGCGTGTTCCAGTTGTCGATCAGGAAATTGCTGTACTTGAAGAAGACGAGCCACGCGATGCTGAAAACGAGCGACAGGAGCAGGACGGCGCGGCTGAGCGCGCGGTTCCGCTTCCACCGGCCGATGGCCAGTCCCGCGAAGTAGTTGACGAGGATGACCGCGATCATCACCGGGAAGAAGCGGATCTCCCCCCACGAATAGAAGACGAGGCTCGCTACCAGCAGGACGGCGTTTTTCAGCCGCACCGGCGCGATATAGTAGACCGCGAAGGTCACCGGCAAAAAGCAGAACAGGAACAGCAGGCTGCTGAATACCACGGGTTTCTCCCCTTTTTGTCACAAAATGAAAGTGTACCGAATAGAAGCTATCCAGTACACTTTACCAAATCCTGCGGATTTATGCAAGATTTAAGCGGCAAACGCCTCGTCAATGATTTTGACCGCCCGGTCGAGGTCGTCGTCAAAGGTTTCCGGACTCTCTCCGAGGATGACCAGGAACACATAGTTCCCACGGTCGACCACGCGGCCCTTTTGCGCCTTTTCCGACTGGTCGGGCAGGTAGTTCGAGAAGGAGGCCTGCACATCCTTGAGGCGCTTGCCCATCGCCTCGATCACCGCGTCCTTCTGTTCCGGCTTCGCCTTGACGGCAAGCAGGTTGTCGGCGCTCACATTGACCATCGCGAACTGGCCGTAATACTCGTCCACGTCCTTTTCGGGGTCGATGTAGAAAACGTCCTTCATGAGGGTGTCGTCGATCTCGGCGGGCATCGCGATCCCCACCTCGTCGATGATCTGGTCGACAACCGTCTGGATCGTCTGCCCCTCCTTCATCTCGGTGGAATCGCCGGAGGCCGCGGGTTTCGAGCCGCACCCGGCAAGCATCCCGGCGAACAGCGCGGCGGAAAGCAGAACAGCGAATATCTTTTTCATGGTACATTCTCCTTTGGTCATTGCCCGCAACGGGCTTCATTCTTCCCTCATAGAGTATGCCCAAACGCGCGGATTACTTCAGGAAAACTGGAAAAATTTTTTGTGCGGACAAAAAACGGGCGGTCTTCAGGACACGTTGCCGAAAAATTCCGCCATCCGGCGGTCCTTCGGATTGCCGAAGACCTCCTCCGGCGGGCCCGACTCGACGATCTCCCCGTCGCACATGAAGAGGATCTTGTTTGCCACGTCCCGCGCAAAGGACATCTCGTGGGTGACGACCACCATCGTCATCCCCTCCTCCGCGAGCTTGCGCATGACGCCGAGCACCTCGGCGGTGAGCTGCGGGTCGAGCGCGGAGGTCGGCTCGTCGAAGAGCATGATGTCGGGGTTGAGCATGAGCGCGCGCGCGATCGCGACCCGCTGCTTCTGCCCGCCCGACAGCGTTGAGGGCATTGCGTCGACCTTGTCCTGGAGCCCCACCTTGCCGAGGATGGACATCGCGCGCGCGTCCGCCTCCTCGCGGGCGACGCCCTGCGTCTTGACGAGCGGCATCGTCAGGTTTTTGCGCACCGACAGATGCGGGAAAAGGTTGAAGGACTGGAAGACCATTCCCATCTTCGCGGTGATGGCCCGCACCTTGGCCGCCGGCGGATAGACCCCGTCGGTGACAAACGGCTCCCCCTCCACGACGATGCTCCCGCCGTCGACCTTCTCCAGATCGATCAGGCAGCGCAGCATCGTGCTCTTGCCCGCGCCTGACGGCCCGATGACCGCGATCACGTCGCCCCGCTTTACGGTGAAGCTCACGTCGGTGAGCACATCCTGTCCGGAAAAGCCCTTTTTGAGGCCGCTTACTTCGATCAGGTTCATTTCCCCGTCCTCCTCAATATGCCATTTTCTTTTCCAGCCAGTTGAAGAACAACTGGAGGACGGTGTTCATCGCCAGGTAGATGACGAACGCGATCACATAGGGAAAGACGTTGCCCGTGCGGGTGACCGCCGCCTTGGCGTAATAGAGGATCTCGGTGATCGAGATCGCAAAGACGAGCGCGGTGTCCTTGACCAGCGTGATCGATTCGTTGGTGATGCTCGGCAGCGCGACGCGGATCATCTGCGGCAGGATCACATGGAAGGTCGTCTGTACCTTGTTAAGCCCAAGCACTTGACAGGCCTCATACTGCCCGCGGTCGATCGACAGGAGCCCCCCGCGGAAGATCTCCGCGAAATACGCCGCGTAGTTGAGGGAGAAGCCGATCAGAGCGCAGACCATCGCGGAATGGAGCGCGGTCTTGAAGAAGTCGTTCACAAAGGGCAGGCCGTAATAGATGAAGAAGAGCTGGAGCATCAGCGGCGTGCCGCGCATGACGTAGATATAGGCGTTGATGATCCAGCGCAGCGGCGCGACGCGGCTGCGGGTGCCGAGCGTCATCAAAAAGCCGAGCGGCAGCGACGCGACGAGGACCACGAAAAAGAGGGTCAGAACCGTTCCCAGACCCTGCAGGATCGCGCTGGTGGTGGTTGCGATCTCGCTGATTGACATAAAGGCACGCTCCTATGTAAGTGATATGATGCGGGCTCTTTTATGACGCTAACACGCTGCCCGACAAAAGCGTTTGGCTCCATAAAACAGCCCGCACTCCCGGCCGGGGAACCCGGTCGGGAGTGCAGCGTATTGCGGTGGATCCGAACTTATTTGACCTTGATCATGTCGTCGCGGCCAAACCATTTCTGGGAGATCTCGGCGATCTTGCCCTCGTCGGCCAGCTCGCCCAGCGCGTTCCAGACCGCGTCCTTGAGCGCCGTGTTCCCCTTCTTGAAGGCGATCGCGTACTGCTCGGAGGCCATTTTGTCCTCCAGGATGGTCATCGGCTTGGCATTCTCCGCGATGTAGTAGTTGGCGACGACCGAGTCCATGACGATCGCGTCGCAGCGGCCGATCTCAAGGTCGGTCAGCGCGTCGACATAGTTGGCGTACTCCTTGGCGACGCCGTCCTTAATCGACGGGAAAACCTCATCCTTCTGGAGCGCCTCGAGGCCGGAGGAATCCTTCTGCGCGGCGACGATCTTGCCCGCCAGGTCGGCCTTCGACTTGATCGGGGAGTCCTGCATGACGACGATGACCTGCTCGTTGTCCATGTAGGCGTCGCTCAGCTCATAGTTTTCGATCCGCTCGTCGGTGACGGTCAGGCCGTTCCAGATGCAGTTGATCTTGTCGGTGCCGAGCTCCATGTCCTTGGCGTCCCAGTCGATCGGCTTGGGCTCGAACTTCATGCCCAGCTTTTCGCACACCGCCCTGGCAAGGTCGATGTCGACGCCGACGATCGCGTTGTTCTCGTCGAGGTAGCCCATCGGCGGGAAGGAGGCGTCGAGGCCCAGGACAAACGTTTCGGGCAGCGCCGCGTCGGCAGGCGCTTCGGCGGGTTCCGCAGCGGGCTCTTCGGCCGGTGCTTCCGGCGCGGGCGCGGCTTCGGATGCGGGCGCGGCCTCGGACGCCGGAGCGGCGGGCTCGGCGGGGGCGCCGCAGGCGGCGAAGAGGGTCAGGCAGAGCAGCGCGGCGAGAAGGACGGTCAAAATTTTCTTCATATGCTTTCTCCCAATTCATCGTTGATTTTTGCCTCAAGGGCGGCGGCAGGGCAAAATCCGGGCCGCTTTTGAACATTTTACACTTTATCAAGGTAAATTGCTACCCTTGTAGCAGGCTGTTATACCGATTTTTCCCGATCTGTCGCCGGTTTTCTCCTGATTGCTCGTCCATTCTCACGATCGCGTCGCAATCCGCGCGCGGTTACGCGAAGTCTCCCCGCAGGCTGATCTCCCCCGCGCCGATCGCCTCGCTGCTCCCGTCGGGCATCCTGACCAGCAGCCGCGCGTCGTCGTCGATCCCGACGGCGTAGGCCTCCCGGCGTTCCTCTCCCCGCACCAACGTCACCGTCCGGTCGAGCACACAGGAGCGCGCGCGGTATTCCGCGAGGAAAGTCCGCTCCCCGAGCCCGCCGCAGAGGGCGAGCATCTCCGCGATGACCGCCGCCGCCAGCGCGGCCCGGTCGGCCTCCCCCGCTCCCGCCGCTTCGAGCGAGGTCGCCACGCCGGAAAGCTCGGGCGGAAAGCTCGCGTCCAGCACGTTGACGCCGATGCCGATCACGACGAATTCCGGCCTGCCGTCCGCGCCGAGCGGCGCCTCCGCAAGGATGCCGCAGAGCTTTTTCCCCGCGTAATAGAGGTCGTTCACCCATTTGACGCCGACCTCCACCCCCGCGGTGCGGGAGATGGCGCGCGCGGTCGCGACCGCCGCCGCCGGGGTGACGAGCGCCGTATCGGCGGCGGAAAGCCCGGGGCGCAGCACCATCGAGAGATAGACCCCCGCCCCGCCCGGCGAGAAGAAGCTGCGTCCCAGCCGGCCGCGTCCCGCCGTCTGGCGCTCGGCGAGCACCGCCGTGCCGTGCGGCGCGCCCTCCCGGGCGAGCCGCCGGGCCTCGATGTTCGTCGAACCGAGCTCCTCATAATAGTATACGGGCGGCTTATGGCCGGCGGACAGATGCCGCCGGACCGCCTCCGCTGAAAATTCCATAGCAGTCCCTCCTGTCAAAAGCGGCGCGCGTAGCCGCACCGCCTGCAAAGCTCTTCCGTGGCGGTCCGCCGGGAGAAGCCGTCCGCGATCGCCCGGGCGCGGGGGGAATCGAGAATCTCCCCGAGCGGGCGCTCAAAGGCGTTGCCCAGCGCGACCGTCCCCTCGCTGTCGAGGCAGCAGGGCACCACCGTCCCGTCCGCGAGGATGCCGAAATGGTCCCGCATCCCAAGGCAGGAGACGCGGCCCTCCCCGGCGGGCAGGGACATGTCCGGCCAGTCGAAGACCGGCGCGGTCACAAGGTGCAGGTTCTCCGCGAGCTTGCGGTCGCAGACCCTGTCCGGCGGATCCCCCACCGGGACGCAGAGCTCCCGCTCGATTGCGCGGCAGACCCGCCCGTTGAGCCGCCGCGCGCCGCCGCCGTTCCAGAGGCGCAGTTCGCAGATGATCCCCGCCTCCCGCGCCAGCCGCACGACCGGCAGCACCCGCGAGAGATACGCTTCGAGCGGCGGGCCGTCCCCGTTGGCCTCGAAGCTGTGGAGCGAAACGGAGAGCTTCCGCAGCGCAGACGCCGACAAGAGGATATCCTTTACATCCTCCAGCAGCGTCCCGTTTGTCGTGAGGTTGGCCCGCAGGCCCTCCTCCCCGCAGATTTCGAGGATGAGCCCGAGCGCGGGATGGAGGAGCGGCTCCCCCATCAGGTGCAGGCAGACATAATCGGTATGGGGCTTGACGGCGCGCGCGAGCAGCGCAAACTCCTCCGGGGACAGAACGCGCGGGGCGCGCCGCGTCCCCGGGCAGAAGGCGCAGTTCAGGTTGCAGGCGTTTGTGATCTCGATGTAGGCGCGGCGAAAGGGCTTTTCCGCGTTCTTTTTCCCGCTCACAGGATGAACTTCTCCACGATTTCCGCAACCGCGTCCTCCAGGTGGGTGCGCGCGGTCACATAGTCGGCCTGCGCGCGCACCTCCTCCGGCGCGTTGCGCACCGCGATGCCCACCCCCGCGCCCCGGATCAGCTCGAGATCGTTATAGTAGTTGCCCGCCGCCACAATGTTTTCATGCGCGATGCCCTCGCGGGCGGCGACGTACGCCGTGCCGCGCCACTTGTTAACCCCCTCCGGCATCACGTCCATCGAGGTGGCGTTGGTTACCGCGCAGGTGAGCCGCAGACCCTCCCGCTCGATGAACTCCCGCACCGGGCCGTAGTTTTCGCTCACGACGAAGCCGTCGAGCGTCTCGAAGGGCAGGTCGTCCGCGCCGCGGTAGACGACCGGCGTGCCCTCGAATTCCTCCCGCTGCCGGAGCACCCCCGGCGTGATGCGGTTGACGCCCCAGTAGTCCCCCGAGATCAGGTGGAGGATGGCGGAATCCTGCGAGAGGCAGAAGTCGATGAGGCGGAGCATGTCCGACCGCTCGACGAGCGTGGTATAGAGCTGCTCCATGTCCGGCGCCGCCACCACCGTGCCCCCGTTGTTGAGCACGAAATAATCGGCAAGCGCGCACAGATGCGAAATCGGCTCCACCGATTTGCGCCCCGTCACAAAGCAGACGGCCGTGCCCGCCCGCTTCGCGGCGAGCAGGGCGCGCCGGTTCGCCTCGGAAAGCTGGGTGCGCACCCCGAAGGTCGTGCCGTCCAGGTCGAGCGCCAGCATCTTTCGCATGAGAATCCCCCCTGTCCTGCCAATCATACCACAGCGGGCGCGGCGGGTCAATTTGGCATAAGGGGTGCGCGGATTTGCCAATCGACAAAAATGAAAAAAACGTGTATGCTGTTTGAAGACAAATGCCGCGCAGCATCGTTTGATGGGTGTAAGGCAATTGAGGTGGTGAGGCAGGACCGGATGACAAATGAAAAATTTCAGGAAATGGTGGAACAGTACGAAAAGCTGGTCTTTACCATCTGCTACCAGCTCGTGCGCGACTACCACGAGGCGCAGAACCTCGCGCAGGACGCCTTTGTCTCCGCATACGCCCACATCGACACCGTGACGGAGGACAATTTGAAGGCCTGGCTCGCGCGCATCGCCACCAACAAGGCCAAGGACTACCTCAAGAGCGCTTACAACCGGCGCGTCTGCCTATCCGAGGACATGAGCGAAATGGACCTCATCCGCGCCGAGAATTCTCCCGAGCGGCTGTACATAACCGACGAGGGAACCGGAGTGATCCGGCAGGCGATCCTCAATCTCAAAGAGCCTTACCAAAAGGTTTCGGTGCTCTTCTTCCTCGAGGAAAAAACCATCGAGGAGATCGCCGAAACCCTGCACCGGCCGAAAAAAACGGTGCAGACGCAGCTCTACCGGGCGCGAAGCAAGCTACAGGAACTACTCGTAAAGGAGGGGGTACAACGATGAAAGAACTGTTTGATCCAAACGGGCATCTGACGGACGACGCGTTCGGCGCATTGCTGCGCGACGAACCGCTCGACGAGATGGAACGTCTGGAGATTTCCGAGCACCTTTCCTTCTGCGACCGCTGTGTGGAGCGGTACGCCGCCCTCCTGGACGGCTCCGAGCTGCTCTCTCCCCCCGAGCCGGTCGCGCCTCCGGTCTTCCGGCGCATCCGCGAGCGCGCCCGTAAGCTCTTTGTCAACAAATACGCGACGGCGGCCGCCGCGGCCTGCTTCGCCATCATGTTCTGGAACATCGGCCTCTTCAACGTCGACGTCCAGAACGACCACGGCAAGATCCTCGACGCGCTGGCAAACGGCGCGGCGACCTTCAGCGAGCGGACGACGCAATTTACCGACAACCTGTCGGAAACACTGGATAAAATTCTCCAAAGTCTGAAAATTGAGAGGGGTTCCCAACATGAAAAAGAATAGCTTCTTCACCTTCTGCTTTGCCTTCATCCCCGGGGCGGGTGAAATGTACCTTGGGATGATGAAAAAGGGCTTGGCAGTCATGTCCGTCTTTTGGGGCGTCTGCGCGGTCGCGTGGTTCTTCCAGTTCGAGTTTCTCTACTGGCTGCTGCCGATCATCTGGTTCTATTCCTTCTTCGAGACCTTCAACATCAGGCAGCTCCCCTATGAGGACCGCCTTCAGATGGACAACGCCTTCTCCCTGCGGGTCGACGGCTCCGTCTTCAGCGGCCTGCGCCCCCTGCTGGAAAAGCGCCACGTCCTCATCGGCGGCGGGCTCATCTTCATCGGCGGCTGGGCGATCTTCTCGAGCTTCGTCTCCCCGCTAATCTACTACTTTGTGGAAACGATGGGGTATGAGAGCTGGTACCTCCGCAGCATCCTCAACCGCATCCCTTCAGTCGTCGTGGCGGTCGCCGTCATCTTCTTCGGCATCTACCTCGTGAAGGGCAAAAAGCGCCATGTGCAGCCGGAGGAAGAATTCGTCGAGTACAGGGGGGATTCCAATGAATAACGAAGAACGCATCGAGTCCCTGGAAACCCCCGAGGAGGAATCCGCGCGGAGCAGCGCCTCGAAGGCGGAATCCCCCGCGCCGGAGCCGACTCCCTCCCGCAAGCGGGAGGAGCCGGTCCGCCGGGTGGGGACCATGACGATGGGCTTCGCGCTCATCGTCACCGGCATCGTGGCGCTGGCCGCGATGTTCAAGCCCTCCCTCGACCTGGTCTTCGTCTTTAAGCTTTCCCCTCTCATCTTTGTGCTCCTCGGCGTCGAAATTCTCTACAACTACTTCGCCCACAAGGGCCAGAAGCTCAAATACGACCTGCTCAGCGGCTTCGTCTGCTTTGTGCTCATCGTCGCGGGCGGCTGCCTCGCCGCCGTGCCCGCCGCCTGGAACTATTTCGGCCCGCCCGCCATGCAGGTGCGGGACGAGTTCCACACCCAGCTCCGCGGGCGGATCTCCGAAAGCCTCATCGACGAGCGGGAGCTGATCGGGCAGATGTATGTGAACGCCGAGCTCCCCTACTATAAGCAGTACACGCCGGACATGAGCTACGACGAGCTCGCCGGGGACGCGCGCGTCTACCTGCACATCAACCTCAACGGCCCCTACCACGACAAGGAGTCCTTTGCGAAGGACATCCAGAATATCCTCTCCAAGCTCGATCCCCTGGGCCTCGACATCCTCAACCTGACGTTCCGCTACGACGGCGAGGAGGTCGATTTCGGGCTCGACCTCTATGACCGGTATCAGCTCGACATGAAGCTGGACGAGCTGGTGCGCCGGGTGGATGCGGACTGGTATCATGAGGGCGAAGAATCGTCCGCCCGGGACGGCTTTTCCGGTGAGAGCGCCCTCCCGCCGCTGGAGCCCCTCGAGAACGACGGCTTCAGCAACGAGTGGCCCGACCGTATCGTCTATTCGGCGGACGGCATGACCGCGCACAGCTACTATTTCGATCTGCCCGTTTCCAACCCCACGACGGTGCAGGTCGACGTCTCGACCGAAGGCGGTACGCTGGACATGCGGATCGCTGGGCCGGACGGCACGATCTATTTTGAGGGCTACGACCTCTCCGAGGCGAGCGGGAGCCAGACCATCGCGCTTCCCGTATCCGGCGCCTACCAGGTCAGGCTGACCGCCGACGAGTTCCACGGAGGCTTCACCATCCAGAACCTCGGCTGATACAAATCGTTCATAATCCCCGTATTGCGAAGACGCGATACGGGGATTATAATATTTTCATCCCTATTTTGATTTCGGAGGCAGCCGATGAATATCGTCGTTTCGCTCAACGCCAACTACCTGCGGCCGCTCTGCGTGATGCTGCGCAGCCTGCTCGACGCAAATCCCGGGGAGAAGGCGGACGTCTACGTCCTGCACGCCTCCCTCTCCCCGGAGGCGTTCTCCTTTGCCCGCTCCGCCCTTCCAGACGGGAGGCTACGCCTCTTCGACGTGCGCGTTCCGGAGGACTTCATGGCGGACGCGAAGGTGCTCTTCCATTTCCCCAAGGAGATGTATTACCGCATCTTTTCGGCGCGCCTGCTGCCCCAAACCCTCGGGCGCGCCCTCTACCTCGACCCGGACATGGTGATCAACCGCCCGCTCGCCCCGCTCTACGGCATGGAGCTGGGGGAACACTTTTTCGCGGCCGCGCGGTCGGTCAACCCCGTCTCCCAGGTGGAGTACAAGCTGCGCCTCGACATGCCCGAGGAAAGCGAATACTTCAATTCCGGCGTGCTGCTCATGAACCTGGACGCGCTGCGCGCCGGACAGGACTGCGATGAGGTGACGGAGTTCATCCGCGCCCACCGGGAAAAGCTCATCCTTCCCGACCAGGACGTGCTCAACGCCCTCTACCACGACCGCACCGTCCTGCTCGACCCGCGCGTCTATAACTTCGACGCGCGCTATTTCAACACCGTCAAGGTGGCCACCCTCGGCAGGATCGACCTCAAATGGGTGCGGGAGAACACCGCCGTCATCCACTACTGCGGCAAGAGCAAGCCGTGGCACGAGCACTATCTCGGAGAGCTCGGCGTCTTTTACCGGGAGGCGGCCGCAAAGGTGTTCCCCGAAGAGTCCGCGCGGAAGTCGCCGCTTGAAAGGCTGCGCGGCCTCGGCGCGCCCCGCGAACCCGGCGAAGGCTGAAAAGGCCGCCGTGCGATGCACGGCGGCCTTTTATCCGTCAGGCGGTCTCGATCCTCCGGCCGCTTCCGCCCTGGCAGAGCCGTTCGCGCAGGGCGCGGCTCAGCGGGAGCACCGGGATGCAGAGCAAAAACCAGAGCGCGCTGTACAGGGGGCAGATCTGCCCGAGCAGGTTCCCCTTCCGGCGGGAGTAGTCCCAGACGCCGAGCCGGCAGCCCCTGTTGATGATGCACCCGGCGACAAATTCCACCGCCGTGAGCACCAGGCTGCCCGCCGCGCATTTTTGCAGCATCGACCGCCCCGTCATACGCAGGTCGGTCAGGTAGAGCAGCAAAAAGCCGACGCCCCCGGTCAGCGCCATCGTCCAGTGGGTAAAACCCCGCCAGAGCACTTCGATCGCGCTGTAGCCCACCGATCCGACCGTGCAGACGGCGGCGTATTCCTTGAATTTTTCCATCCGCGTTCACCCCGCATTAGGGTGCGCGGATTCCGCGCCGATATACGAAGGAGCGCCGTTCGCGGCGCTCCTTTTTCAGTGAAATGATTTCCGCTTCAAATAGGCTTTCAGCCGCGACGCGACGGAGGCCCGGCCTTCCGTTCCCGCGCGCATCCGGGCAAAGTTCCCACTGTGCCGCAGCAGCATCACGCCGCCGATCACGCCTGCCGCCGCGGCCGCCTCCCGCCCGAGGCCGAAAAGCGCCGTCAAGAGCGGAAGGCTCACCGCGATCACCGCGGAACCCACCGCGAGATAGCCCGTCGCCAGCACCGCCGCCGCGCCGAGCAGGTAGCTCGCGATTCCGACGGGGGGTGAAAAAAGGATCGACGCCGCGCCGGCGACCGCCACTCCCTTGCCGCCGCGAAAACCGTTCCACACCGGCCAGCAGTGCCCGAGCACCGCGCCGAGCCCTGCGTAGAGCACCGCCATCCGCCCCATCCCGGGGAAGAGCCACAGCCGGCAGAGGGCGCAGGCCGCCGCCGTTTTGAGGATATCCCCCGCGAGTACCAGCAGCCCGCTCCCCGCCCCCAGCCGGGAGGCGACGTTCGCCATGCCGGGGTTGCCGAACCCCTCTGCGCGCCGCGCGCCCGTCCGGCAGAAGACGATCAGGTCGGCGGTCAGAAAGGACCCGAACAGGTACCCTGCCAGCACGCACCAGAGACGCTCCATGCCATCCCCTCCTTTTCTTGATTATAGACCATCCGCCGGGAATTTACACCCCCTATTGACATTTGCGCTCCGATGTCCTATAGTTAAATCAGAAACTTTTAAAAGTATCTGTCTAAAGTATTGGAGGCGACGATATGAGTTGGCTGGACCTGCATCTCCATTCCTCCTTCAGCGACGACGGGGAGTTTTCCCCGACCAGACTGGCGCTCCTCTGCTGGCGGGCGGGAATCGGAACCGCCGCGCTGGCGGACCACAACACGACGCGCGGCGTCCCCGCGATGCTCAAGGCCGGGCGGGCGCTGGGCGTCGAGGTCATCCCGGCGGTCGAGCTCGACTGCACCCACGAGGGCGTCGACCTGCATCTGCTCGGCTACTGGATCGACCCCGCCCACCCCGGTTTCGCGCGGGCCGAGGAATCGGTCCTCTCGCAGGAGCAAACCGCCGCCGGGCGGCGAATCGAACTGGTGCGCGCCTGTGGGATCCCGCTGGATCTGGCGGCGGTGACGGCGCTTTCCAAGGACGGCATCGTCACGGGCGAGATGATCGCGGAGGTCGCCCTCGCCATGCCGGAAAACGCGGAACATCCCCTCCTCTCCCCCTACCGTCCGGGCGGGGCGCGCTCCGACAATCCCTACGTCAACTTCTACTGGGACTTCTGCGCGCAGGGAAAGCCCGCCTACATCCCCATCCGGTTCCCCTCCCTCGCGGAGGCGGTCACGCTGGTGCGCGAAGCGGGCGGGCTTCCGGTGCTCGCCCACCCCGGCAACAACATCCACGAGGACGCCGCCCTGCTGCAAAGCATCGTGCGCTGCGGCGTCGCGGGGCTCGAGGCCTACAGCAGCTACCACACCCCCGCGCAGACCGCCTTTTATCTCCGGCAGGCGGAGGCGCTCGGCCTCGCGGTCACCTGCGGCAGCGACTTCCACGGGAAGATCAAGCCCGCTATCCGGCTGGGTTCGGCCGAGTCCGGCGGACGGGAGGCGGCGCTGCTCGGGGAACTGCGCAAAAAACTTGACAGCCTGGAGGGAGCGCGATGACCGGGGTGACCGGGAAACCGGAGCTGATGAAGCGGATGAACACCACCCTGCTCTACCGGACGCTGATCCGCCTTGGCTCGGCGACGCGGGCGGAGGTGGCCAATGAGACGAACCTCAGCGCGACCACCATCCGCAACCTCTTTGAGGAACTCGAAGCGGGCGGCGAGATTGTCGCGGGCGCGCTCGACCGGTCGAGCGGCGGTCGGCGCGCCCAGCGGTACGCCCTCAACCCGGCGCGCAACCTGACCCTCGCGCTCTACTGTGCCGGGGGACGGATCGACTACCGGATCACCGGCCTGACGGGAGACGTCGCCGCGGACAGCTTCGCCCCCATCGAGGACGGCGACACGGTGGAAGCGGTCCTCCGCCTGATCGCGGACTGCCGTTCCCGCTGGGACGTCCGCGCGGTCGGGCTCGGCGTGTCCGGCATCGTGGAGAACGGGCGCGCCTATATCGGCAGCGAACTGGATACCCTGGTCCCGAACGACCTCGGGGCGCGGGTCCGTTCCGCCTTCCCCTTTCCGCTGGTACTGGAAAACGACCTCAACGCGACCGCGCTCGGTTATATGAACCGCTACCACCGGGAACACTCCTCCTGCAGTCCCGCGGGCTTCAATATGGCCTACATCCATTTTGACCGGGAGAGCGCAGGCGCGGGCGTCATTGCCAACGGGCAGGTCGTCCACGGCGCCAAGCAGTTCGCCGGGGAGCTCGGCTTCCTGCCGATGGGGCATAAGCAGACCTTGAACGACCTGCTTCCCAGCGTCTCCTCCCGGGAGGACTGCCTTGATATCGTCTCCCGCGTCGTCTCCATCGTCAACTGCGTCACCAACCCCGAACTCGTCGTAGTCGGCGGGAGCCTGTTTGACGCGGCGTGGCTCCAGTACGCGCTTGACCGTCTGAACGCCCAGCCGGGGCTTTCCAGCCCGCTGCGCCCGCTCTTGGTCTACCGCGGCGACAACCGGGAGGACTACCTCGACGGGCTGACCTACCTGACGCAGCAGGACCTTGTCCCCCGTCTCCCGCTGGCCGCTTTCGATTAGGGTTGCATTTCGGAGGAAAAGCGATTATAATAATGATAATCGATCCTGTTATAGAGGATTTTTCGACAAACATGCAACCCTGTGATCGGAGGAACCCATATGAACACATTTTTATCCGCCCTGAAAGCCCGCCGCACCTGCTACCGGATCGGCAGCGGCTCCCCCATCGACGACAGCCAGATTTCCGGGCTGGTGAAGGAGGCCGTTTCCGTCACCCCCTCCGCCTTCAACATGCAGAGCACGCGCGCGGTCCTGCTCTTTGGCGCCGAACACGAAAAGCTCTGGAAGATCGTGCTGGAATCGCTGCGCGCCATCGTGCCTCCGGATGCCTTCGCCGCAACTGAAGGAAAGATACGCTCCTTCGCCGCCGGGCACGGGACCGTCCTCTATTTCGACGACACCGCCGTCACGGACGACTTCGCGGACAGGTTCTCCACCTACCGGGACAACTTCCCGGTCTGGGCGCAGCAGGCAAACGGCATGGCGCAGCTGAACGTCTGGACGCTGCTCGAGGAGGCCGGGCTCGGCGCCTCGCTCCAGCACTATAACCCCCTCATCGACGAAGAGGTCCGCCGGACCTGGCGGCTTCCCGAAAGCTGGAAGCTGGTCGCGCAGATGCCCTTCGGCGAGCCGCTCGCCCCGCCCGACCCGAAGGAGTCCGCCGACCCCGACGCGCTCGTGAAGGTTTTTCCCTGATCGGATGCGCCGGGGGACCTTCCCCGCCCCGGATGAATAAAAAAACGGCCGCGGTCCGCCTGCCGGCGGAGGCGCGGCCGTTTTTTGCGCCGAAATCCGGTCAAAGCCGCCGGGCGGACATGTCCTCCACCCGGGGACGGGTCCCCGGGTGGAGGATTGACAAAACCTCCTTTTGCAGGTATGCTTTACTGAAGACGGGAGGCTATGTGGGTGAGGCATGAAGCGTTTGTGGAACTTTTGCAGGAGAACCCGGTCATCGCGGCCGTTAAGGACGCGACGGGGCTCTCCCGCAGCATGGACAGCGACTGCCAGATCGTCTTCGTGCTGAGCGGCAACCTGCTGGGCGTCAAGGAGGTCGTCTCCCGTGTGCATGAGGCGGGCAAGCTCGCGATGGTGCATATCGACCTGATCGACGGGCTGGCCGCGCGGGACGTCGCCGTGGATTTCATCGCGGAGAGCACGCGGGCGGACGGGATCATCTCCACCCGCTCCAACCTTGTCCGGCGCGCAAAGGCGCGCGGGATGCTCGCGGTGCAGCGGTTCTTTATGCTCGATTCGATCGCGCTGGTCAACATTGAAAAGCACCTCTCGTTCGAGGCGGCGGACGCGGTGGAAATCCTGCCCGGCGCCATGCCCAAGGTCATCCGCAGGCTCGCGGCGATCGTCCGCAAGCCGATGATCGCGGGAGGACTCATCTCCGACAAGGAGGACGTGCTCAACGCGCTGGGTGCGGGGGCGGTGGCGGTCTCCTCCTCCAATCCCGAAGTCTGGTTATTGTGACCGGACAACTGCCGAGAGACCGGGAGCGGGCCATAAAAGGGCCTTCGGCCCTTTTATGGCCCGCTTTTATGTTCATGCGCCGGCTGTGAACGGAACAAGCGCCTTCCGGGTCGGCTGTAAGGGTTGTCCACGGGATGAAAAATCTGGTAGAATGGAACTGACCAGACCGGCGAAGCCCCTTGACGCGGTCACCCTCCACGCGCCCGCCCAGAGCGGCCGTGGAATATGTGTGCGGGACGGGCGCGCTTCATCGCCGCGCGCGGCCTGTGAGAGGAGAGGCAAAAATGGGAAACTATGTGCTGGCGCTTGACCAGGGGACGACGAGCTCGCGGGCGATCCTCTTCGACCGGGAGCAGAACATCGTCGGCATGGCGCAGAAGGAGTTCACGCAGTTCTATCCGAAGGAGGGCTGGGTCGAGCACGACCCGATGGAGATCTACTCCTCCCAGTACGCGGTGATGATGGAGGTCATCGCCCAGAGCGGCGTGGACGCCGGGGAAATTTCCGCCATCGGAATCACCAACCAGCGGGAGACGACCATCCTGTGGGATAAATCCACCGGCCGTCCGGTCTACAATGCGATCGTCTGGCAGTGCCGCCGCACGGCGGACATCATCGACGACCTGGACGCGCGCGGGCTTTCCGGCTACATCCGGGAGGCCACCGGGCTGGTGCCCGACGCCTATTTCTCGGGCACCAAGATCAAATGGATCCTCGACCACGTCGAGGGTGCGCGGGAACGCGCCGAACGGGGGGAAATCCTCTTCGGCACGGTGGACAGCTGGCTCATCTGGAAGCTGACCGGGGGCGCTGTGCACGTCACCGACTACACCAACGCCTCCCGCACGATGATCTATAACATCAGGACCCTCGACTGGGACCGAAAGCTGCTCGACGCGCTCGACATCCCCCGCGCCATGCTGCCCGAGGTGCGCGGGTGCAGCGAAATCTACGGCTATGCCGCGGTCCAGGGGGTGCGGATCCCGATCGCGGGCATCGCGGGCGACCAGCAGGCCGCGCTCTTCGGCCAGTGCTGCTTCGCGCCCGGCGAGGCGAAGAACACCTACGGCACCGGCTGTTTTCTGCTCATGAACACGGGCGGGACCCCCTGCGTCAGCGAAAACGGCCTGCTCACCACGATCGCCATCGGCCTGAACGGAAAGGTGCAGTACGCGCTGGAGGGCAGCGTCTTCGTGGGCGGCGCGGTCATCCAGTGGATCCGCGACGAGATGCGCTTCATCAACGAGAGCCGCGACGCCGAGTACTACGCGCGGAAGGTACCCGACACCGGCGGAGTCTACCTCGTCCCCGCCTTCACCGGGCTGGGCGCGCCCCACTGGGATATGTACGCGCGCGGCTGCATCGTGGGCCTCACCCGCGGCACCAGGCGGGAGCACATCATCCGCGCGGCGCAGGAGTCGATCGCCTACCAGAGCTACGACCTCGTCAAGGCGATGGAGCGGGACACCGGCATCGCCCTCGCCGAGCTCAACGTCGACGGCGGGGCCTCCCGCGACCGCTTCCTCATGCAGTTCCAGGCGGACATCCTCGGTAAGCGGGTGTGCCGGCCGATGATCCGCGAGACGACCGCGCTCGGCGCGGCCTACCTGGCGGGGCTCGCCACCGGCGTGTGGAAGGACCTGGACGAGCTCAAAAAGCTGTGGAGCTGCGACGTCCGCTTCGACCCCGACATGGACGATCCCACCCGCCAAAGGCTGCTTTCCGGCTGGCGGAAAGCCGTCGGCCGCAGCCTCGACTGGGCGGAGAACTGAAAATCATACGGAAAAAGGCCGCCGCGTTCATTGAACGCGGCGGCCTTTCGTCTGTTTATTCGCCGACGATCGCTTCGCAGCGGGAGGCGCAGGTGACGATCGCGCCCGTCGGGCAGGCGGTCACGCAGGCGCCGCAGCTGGTGCACTTGCGCGGGTCGATCGAAGCGAGATTGTCGGTGACGGTGACCGCGCCGTTCTCGCAGGTCTTTTCGCACTTCTTGCACCCGATGCAGCCGTTCTTGCACACCTTGCGGGTGAAGGCGCCCTTGTCGTGGGACGAGCAGCCGACATAGACGGTGCTCGTGGCCGGGATGACTGTGATCAGGTGGTTGGGGCAGGCCTTGGCGCACATGCCGCAGCCCACGCAGACCGCCTTGTCGATGACGGCGATGCCGTCCACGATAGAGATCGCGCCGTACTGGCAGGCCGCGATGCAGTCGCCGTAGCCGAGGCAGCCGTGGGAGCAGCTTCCCTTGCCCTGGTAGAAGAAGTTGCAGGCCGCGCAGCTCTGCTTGCCCTCGTAGTCCATGATGCTGTCGGTGGCGTAGCAGTTGCCCGAGCAGCGCACCACGGCGTACTGCTCCTCCACGTCCTCGAAGGCGACGCCCATCGCCTCGCTGAGCTTGTGGCCGACCGCGTCGCCGCCCGGCACGCAGAGGTTGGTTTTGG
Source organism: Anaerotruncus sp. (assembly GCF_057433415.1). Taxonomy (NCBI): domain Bacteria; kingdom Bacillati; phylum Bacillota; class Clostridia; order Eubacteriales; family Oscillospiraceae; genus Anaerotruncus; species Anaerotruncus sp. The sequence goes on from NZ_DBMDHH010000024.1 coordinate 20,962, forward strand.
CGCCGTCGTGCGCGACCGCCTTGGCGTAGTCGTCGCAGCCGGCGTAGCCGCACGCGCCGCAGTTGGCGCCCGGAAGCTCGGCGCGCACCTTATCGAACAGTTCGTCCGCGGGAAGCGCCATCACCTTTGCGGCGACGACGAGGATGATCGAGGACAGCAGCCCGATCCCGCCGACGATGATTACCGGAAATAACATAGAGCCCACCCCCATTATTTAAACAGGCCGTCGACGATGCCGCTGAAGCCCATAAAGCTCACCGAGCAGATCGCCGCCGCGACCAGTGTGATCGGGATTCCCTGGAACGCCTTAGGCGTGCTGCCGGCCGCGGCGTCCACACGGGAACGCACGCCCGAGAAGAGCACCATGGCGAGCAGGAAGCCCAGGCCGGAACCGACCGCGTTGACCAGCGACTGGCCGAAGGTATACCCCTCGTCGAGGTTGAGGATGGTCACGCCGAGCACGGCGCAGTTGGTCGTGATAAGCGGCAGGTAGATGCCCAGCGCCTTGTGGAGCGCGGGAATATACTTTTTAAGCGCGATCTCGACGAACTGCACGAGCGCCGCGATGATCAGGATGAAGACGATCGTCTGCAGGTAGGAGAGCCCCTTCGGCACGAGGATGTAGGTATAGATCGGCCAGGTGACCGCCGTGGCGAGCGCCATGACGAAGATGACCGCGACGCTCATGCCGAACGCGGAGTCGAGCTTTTTGCTGACGCCGAGGAAGGGGCAGATGCCCAAAAACTTCGCGAGCACGTAGTTGTTGACGAGTACGGCGCCGACTAAAATGATCAGGTATTCCTTCATTCGTCAGCACCTCCTTTCCGAACCGCCGCGCAGGCGGCCGCGGACGGGCAGCCGGCACAGCCGAACTCCTTCTTTTTGATCGCCTTGCCGTGGGTCAGGTGGTTGACCAGCGCGATGAGCGCGCCGAAGACCAGGAAGCCGCCCGGCGCGAGCAGGAAGACGATGATCGGGTTATCCCAGTGCAGCGAGACGCCGTTCTGGATGCCGAGCCACTCGGCGCCCGACATCCAGGTGCCGTTGCCGAGGATTTCGCGGATGGAACCCATCGCGAAGAGCGCCAGCGTAAACCCGATGCCCATGCCGATGCCGTCGCAGGCGGAGGCGAGGACGGTGTTCTTGTTGGCGAACATCTCGGCGCGGCCGAGGATGATGCAGTTGACGACGATGAGCGGCAGGTAGACGCCCAGCGCCTTGTCGAGATCGGGCGCGTACGCCTTGACGATGAACTGCACGAGGGTGACAAAGCTCGCGATGACCACGATGTAGCAGGGGATGCGCACCTTGTCGGGGATGATGTTCTTGAGCAGCGAGATGACGATGTTGGAGCAGATGAGCACCACCGTCGCCGCGATGCCCATGCCGATGCCGTTGACCGCCATCGTCGTGACGGCGAGCGTCGGGCAGGTGCCGAGGATGAGAACCAGGGTCGGGTTCTCCTTGAGGATGCCGTTCGTCAGGACCCTCCAGTTGCTGGGTTTATTCGGATTGCTCATTTAAGCGCCCTCCCCTACTGCTTCATACGCCTGATAGGCGGTGTCGACGCACCGGAAAAATGCGTTGGAGGAGATCGTCGCGCCCGTGACGGCGTCGACGCCCTCAAGGCTTTTGTCCTTGCCCGGGAACTGGCCGGTGAAGGCGTCCGCCCCCGTCTTGGAGCCGAGTCCCGGCGTCTCGGAGTTGTCGAGCAGCTTCACGCCGGTGATCCTGCCGTCGTTGCCGATGCCGACCATGACGTTGTACACGCCGCCGAAGCCCTTGTCCTTAACCTTGAAGGCGTAGCCGTTGCCGCTGTCGTCCTTCGCGGCGATGAGGACATTTTCCATCCCCTCCAGGGCCAGCTCGGTAAAGGTGGTGGAGCCCGGGACCACCGCCTGCATGGCGGCGTCGGAGGCCTCTTTCTCCGCCTGCGCGATGAGCGGGGCGGTCTTGTCGTAGGTGAGCCCCAGCAGCGCGGAGGCCACGACGCAGATCACGGTCAGTACGACGACCGGTTTCAAAAGTTCTTTCATGTTCGCGCCCCCCTACTGTTTTTTCTGCTCAAAGACAGCGCCGAACGGTTTGGTGATCGTGAGGCTGTCGATGTGCGGGACGAGGATGTTCATCAGCAGGATGGCGAAGGACATGCCCTCCGGATAGTTGCAGAAGACGCGGATCACCATCGTGATAAAGCCGATGCCGATTGCGAAGATCACCTTGCCCTTGGTGGTGACCGGGCTGGTCGAGTAGTCGGTCGCCATGAAGAAGGCGCCGATCATCACGCCGCCCGAAAGCACGGCGTAGAAGGGGTCCTGGCCGAAGAGCAGCGCGAAGACGAAGACGCTGCCGATCAGCGTGACGGGGATCTGCCAGCCGATGACGCCGTTCCAGATGAGGTAGAGCCCGCCCACGATGAGCGCGAGCGCGCAGGTCTCGCCGAGGGAGCCGCCGCGGTTGCCGATCAGCATGTTCCACAGCGACGGGAGCTGGTCGGTCTGCCCGGCGGAAATCAGCTTGAGCGGGGTCGCGGTCGCGACCGCGTCGATCGCGGCGTGCGGGGCGATCCAGTGGGTCATCTGGTTGCCGAACGACACGAGCAGGAAGATGCGCGCGGTCGCGGCGGGGTTGGCGAAGTTGCAGCCGATGCCGCCGAAGAGGCATTTGACCACGACGATCGCGATGAACGACCCGAACACCGCCATCCAGAAGGGCAGCGTGACGGGGACGTTGAAGGCGAGGATGATTCCGGTGACCACCGCGCTGCAATCGCTGATCGTCACGGGCTTTTTGGTGACCTTCGCGAAGAGGTATTCAAACACCACGCAGGAGACGACGCAGACCGCCGTCAGCAGCAGCGCGCGGATCCCGAAGTAAAAGATCGACATGACCAGCGCGGGCAGCAGCGCCGTCGCGACGGTCAGCATGATCTTGCGGGTATTGATATCGTCCCGGAAGTGCGGGGAGGGGGTGATCATGAGCTTTGCCTTTTCCTCCGCCGGGGCCTGGGTTTCCACTGTATTCACAGCCACAACAAATCCCTCCTATCCTATTTCTTCGCCGTCGCGGCCCGGAGCTTCTGCTTTGCCATTTTGTTGGTAAAGGTCAGATTGCGCTTCGCCGGACAGACAAACGAACAGCAGCCGCACTCCATGCAGAGCGAAACCTTCAGCTTCTGGAGCATCGGGATGTTGTCCGATTCATAGGCCTTTTCGATCATACGGGGCATCAGGTGGTAGGGGCAGGCCTGGATGCACCGGCCGCAGCGGATGCAGGGCTGCTCCTCATAGACCGCCGTCTGGCTCTCGTCGAACGCGAGCAGGGCGTTGTTGTTCTTCAGGACGGGATATGTATCGTCGAAGACGAGCGTGCCCATCATCGGGCCGCCCATGATGAGCTTCTTGGGCGTGCATTTATAGCCGCCGCAGAAGTCGATCACGTCGGAAAAGTGCGCGCCGATGGGGGCGACGACGTTCTTCGGCTCCGCGACCGCGCCGCCGTCGACCGTCAGCGTCTTGGTGACGAGCGGCATGCCGGTGCGCAGGTACTGCCCGATGAACGCGGTGGTCGTCACGTTTTCGACGATGACGCCCACGTCCGCCGGGAGCATCCCCTCCTTGATGACGCGGCCGGTCGTCTCATAGGCGGTGACCTTTTCCGCGCCCTTGGGGTAGATCGCTTTCAGGCTGCACACCTCGATCGACGGGTCGTCCCCGGTGAGGCGGCGCAGCATCTCGATCGCCTGGGGCTTGTTGTTCTCCACCGCGATCTTGACCTGGGTGATGCCGACGTATTTTTTGATCGCCGCGATGCCGTCGAGGATGTCCTGCGGACGCTCGATGATCGTGCGGTAGTCGGAGGTGATGTAGGGCTCGCACTCGGCGGCGTTGACCACCAGCGTGTCCACCTCCGAGAGGTTTTTGGGGTTCATCTTGATGTGCGTCGGAAAGCCCGCGCCGCCGAGCCCCACCAGCCCGGAGGCCCGGATCGCCTTGACGAATTCCGGGTGGTTTTCGATTTCGGGAGGCTTTATAGCTTCATCGACCGCCTGCTCCCCATCGGTCTGGATGATCACGACCTGGCACCGGGAGCCGGTGGCCGTCACGATCTCCTCGACCGCCGAGACCGTCCCCGAGACGCTCGAATGGATCGGCGCGCTCAAAAAAGCCTCGCTGTCCCCGATCATCGTCCCGACCTTGACGGCGTCCCCCTTCTTGACCAGGGGATTGCAGGGCGGGCCCATATGCTGCGACATCGAAATACAGACTTCTTTCGGCAGCGGCATAGGGGTGCTTTCGCAATTTTCCGTGTTCTTGAAGTGCGCCACCTTGGCGCCCTTCAGTGTCTTTTGCAAAACACTCATGTTACCATTTCCTCCTCTGAGTTTTATGGTGGGAGTTGCAGTATCATCATCCGGCGTCCCGCCTCCGGGCGGGGCGTCAAAAGAAGATTCGGTTGAAATGCGGCCTGAGCAGCCGCAGGAGCAGCCCCGTGAGCGCGCCCATCGCGACGCCCCCCAGCGCGAGCACCGGAAAGTAATAGAGCACCGCGCCGTTGAGCAGCAGCACCGCCATCACAAGCTGTCCGGCGTTGTGCATGAGTCCGCCGCAGATGCTTGTGAAAAGCTCGCTCGGCTTTTTGGGCAGCGCGCGCAGCAGGAGCATCGCCGTCACCGACACCAGCCCCCCGGCGAAGCTCATCGCCGCGCCGACCGGCCCGCGCGTCAGCAGCACGAACAGGCTTTTGAGCGCCGCCAGCGAGTACGCCTCCCGCCAGCCGAGGCAGAAAAGGCAGTACATCGTCACGATGTTGCTGAGTCCCAGCTTGACGCCGGGGACCGGCACCATCGGGGCGAGCGACGATTCCACGAGGCTCAGCACGACCGACAGCGCGAAGAGCAGCCCCAAAAAGGCGACCTTGGACGCGCGGTATTTCATCCGTTTCATGACGGCACCTCGAAGTGGTAGCTCCCGCCCGGGTCGGCGGGGGTGAACCGGTCCAGAAGGTCGTTGGACACGTAGACGTTGCGCTCCCGGTCGATGACGACCAGCCCGCAGCTGAGCGCGTTGAGGTTCTCCAGGACGTAGTCCCTGCCCTTGATGAACAGCCAGGTCGACATACTGTCGGCAAGCACCCCGTCGGGAGAGACGACCGACACGGACATCAGCCCGGTGTCGGCCGGGCGGCCGGTCGCGGGGTCGAGGATGTGGTGGTAGCGCACCCCGTCCCGCTCGAAATAACGTTCGTAGTCGCCCGAGGTCGCCATCGTCGTATCGGACAGCGTCACCACCGCGATGTAGTCGTTCCCGCCGCCGCGCGGGTCGCGCACCCCGAATTTCAGGGGCTCCCCGTCCGGCTTCGCCCCCATCGCCATGATGTTGCCGCCGATGGAAATGTAGCCCGAGTCGACGCCGTATTCCCGCGCGACCCTGCGCGCCGCGTCGCAGGCGTAACCCTTGGCCACGCCGCCGACGTCGACCGCCTGCCCCTCGCGGCGCAGCATGGCCGACCGGTCCGCGGGGTCAAGGAGGATGTCCCGGTATCCGACGAGGGTGCGCAGCTCATCGATGCGCGCGTCGGAGGGCACCTGCGGATGGCCTGAGGTGACCCCCCATTCGGCGGTGAGCGGGGCGATGGTCACGTCGAACGCGCCGCCCGACGCCTCCCCGAACGCCGCGCAGCGGGAGAGCAGCCCGTAGGTGTCCTCCGAGAGGGGGACGTACCCCCTCCCCGCGTTTTCGTTGAGCCGCGCGACCTCCGAATCGGGCAGGTACATCGACATGCGCGACTCGATCCCCGCGAGTTCCGCCTCGATCGCGTCCCTGGCCGCCTGGGCGTTCTTCCCGTAGAGCTTGTATTCCACGATGGTATCCATGAGAAACGACGTGCCCGTCACCGGAGCCTCCCGCCCGCCGCAGCCGGCGAGCAGCAGGAGTCCGATGAGAAGCGCGGTCATCCGCATTCCCCTCGACAATGGCATAAATCCTTTCGGCTGGTATCTTTTCGGTCGAAAATCCTGCACAGATTGACAAAAAATCGTCAACAGTGAAAACACCCCGCGGGAGGCGGGGTGTCTTCCGACGGAATCCGTTCGGGAAATCCTTTATTTGTCTTCGTTGTCGGAGTCTTCGGTCTCTTCCCCGTCGTCCTCAAGGTCGAACTCCAGCAGCTCGCCGCAGTTCGGGCAGGTGGTCTGTCCCTCTTCCAGCATGTCGGAATCGATGCAGACGATGTCGCCGCAGGTCGGGCAGCAGACCTCATAGATGTCGCCGTCCTCAAAGTCCTCCGCGCCGCACTCGTCGCAGTCGTCGTCGAGGTCGTAGTAGTCCTCTTCGAGAGAACCGAGGTCCTCGTCGATCGTCTCGACCTGCTCGGTGAGCTCGTCGAGCTCCGCCTCGAGGTCGGACACGGTGAGCGCCATATCGTCAAACGCGTCGATCAGGGCCTTGATGACCTTGCCCTCCTTGGTGCTCTCGTCGATGCCGAGGCCCTCGGCCAGGCCTTTGATATAAGCGGCCCGTTCAGTAATCGTCATGGTAACGCCTCCTTAAAAATCATAGAATCATGTGGTTCAGCAGGTTACGCGCGCTCCATATACTCCCCGGTGCGGGTGTCGACCTTGATGTGGTCGCCCTCGTTGATGAAGAGCGGGACGCGGATCTCGGCGCCTGTCTCGAGCACCGCGGGCTTGGTCGCGTTGGTGGCGGTGTCGCCCTTGAAGCCCGGATCGGTCTGGGTGACTTCGAGCTCGATGAAGAAGGGCGGCTCGACGCCGAAGACCTTGCCCTTGTAGGAGAGCACCTTGCAGTCCATGTTCTCCTTGACGAACTTGAAGTTGTCGCCCAGCACGTCCTTGGAGATCGGGATGTTCTCGTAGGTCTCGTTGTCCATGAAATAGTAAAGGTCGCCGTCGCTGTAGAGGTACTGCATGTCCTTCCTCTCCACGTAGGCGGTCGGGAACTTATCGGTCGGGTTGAAGGTCTTCTCAGTGACCGAACCGGAAATCACGTTCCTGATCTTGGTGCGGACGAACGCCGCGCCCTTTCCGGGCTTGACGTGCTGGAACTCGATGATCTGGACCACGTTGCCGTCCATCTCAAAGGTCACGCCATTTCTAAAATCGCCGGCAGAAATCATATGTTACCCTCCAAATATTCTGATACGTCTGTCTCTTTCCCGTCCTAAGCACGGTCAGATCGGTACCATCCAGATTAACACTCTAATTCTATATTATAATCACTCATTTTGCAAGCCCTATTCGCAGAGAATTATAGGATGATCAGCGACTTGTCGGAATGTGTGAGGTCCTCGCAGCCGTCCTTTGTGACAAGCACCATATCTTCGATGCGCACGCCGAACCGTCCCTCGAGGTAGATGCCCGGCTCCGCCGTCATGACCATGCCCGGCTCGCACACCGTCTCGTCCCCCTTGCCGAAGCGCGGGTTCTCATGGATTTCCAGCCCGAGCGAGTGGCCGGTCGTATGGCCGAAGCAGGCGCCGTAGCCCGCGTCCGTGATGATGTCCCGCGCGGCGGCGTCCACCACATGGCAGATTTCCCCCGGCTTGACGGCCGCGATCGCGGCGAGCTGGGCGCGCAGCACCGTGTCGTAGATCATCCGCTGCTCGTCGGTGACCTCCCCCACCGCAACGGTGCGGGTCATGTCGGAGCAGTAGCCGTCCACGAGGCAGCCGAAGTCCATTGTGATAAAGTCGCCGCGCGCGACCACTTTGTCGGTCGGCACGCCGTGCGGCATCGAGGAGTTCCTGCCCGACACGACGATATAGTCGAAGGAGGGGCCCTCCGAGCCGTGGCGGAAGGCGTAGTCGAGCAGCTCGCCCGCGATCTCCCGGTCGGTGAGGCCCGGCCTGATGTAGCCGCAGATGTGGGAAAACGCCTCGTCGGTTACCTTCTGGGCCGCGCGGATCGCGTCGAGCTCGTCGGGCGATTTGATCATCCGCATGCGGCGGATGACGTCGTTCACCTTCCCGTTCATCACGAATTCCACACCCGGGACCTTTTCCTTCCAGGCAGTGAACTCCGACAGGGTCATGTATTCGCTCTCGACCGCGACGCGCCTGACGCCGTGGCGTTTGGCCAGCTCCCCGATCTGCTCATATAGCTTATCCTGTAAAACCACCTCGGCGCCGCGCACGACCGCGCGCGCCTTTTCGATGTAGCGGAAATCGATCACAAAGGTCGCGCCCGCGTTCTTCACCGCGAAGAGGGTGCCCGCGGTCGAGTGCATGCCGGTGAAGTACTGCCGCCCCACCTGCGAGGCGACCAGCACCGCGTCGATCCCGTCGGGAAGCAGCCCGAGCAGCCGTTCAATTCTGTTTTGCATGGATGTCTCCTCCTATTTCATTGCCGCCAGCGCGTCGAGCGCCAGCAGGTAGCTTTGCCTGCCAAACCCGTAAACGCCTCCCGCGCAGACGGGCGCGAGCACCGAATGGTGCCGGAACTCCTCGCGCGCGTAGACGTTGGAGAGGTGGACCTCCACCACCGGAATGCCGACCGCCGCGATCGCGTCCCGCAGGGCGATGCTCGTGAAGGTGTAGTCCCCCGCGTTGAACGCAACGCCGTCATAGGCTCCGCGCGCCGCGTGGAGCCTGTCGAGCAGCTCCCCCTCGTGGTTGGACTGGAAAAAGTCGCACGCGTACCCCCGCTTTTCGGCGTGGGCCGCGATCCGCCGGTTGATATCCTCCAGCGTCTCGGTTCCGTAAACGCCCGGCTCCCGCACCCCTGTGAGGTTGAGGTTGGGGCCGTGCATGACCAGCATCCGCTTCACTGCATCGCCTCCAGCGCGTCGACCGCCAGCAGGTAGCCCTGCTTGCCGAAGCCGAAGATCCCGCCCGCACAGACGGGCGCGATGACCGACTTGTGCCGGAACTCCTCGCGCGCGTGCACGTTGGAGAGGTGCACCTCCACCACCGGGATGCGGATCGCGGCGATCGCGTCCCGGATGGCGATGCTGTAGTGGGTGTAGGCGCCCGCGTTGAGCACCACGCCGTCGTATTCGGCGCGCGCCGCGTGGAGCCTGTCGATGATGGCGCCCTCGTGGTTGGACTGGAACACGTCGCACGCAAGGCCCTTCGCCTCGGCGTGCGCCACGATCTGCCGGTTGATGTCATCGATCCCCTCGGTCCCGTAGACGCCCGGCTCCCGCACGCCCACCAGGTTGAGGTTCGGTCCGTGGATGACCAGAATCTTTTTCATGACTGTCCGCCTTTCGCTGTCAGATACATCCGTTTCATCGTCCCCGCGTCCTCCGCCTGCGTGCCCGCGGACTCGCAGATGAAGGTGGGGGTGCCGTTTTTCTTTGCGACCAGTTCGGCCAGCGGCTCAAAATCCGGGCCGAACTCGGTATCCTCAAAGGTCAGATGGACCTTCTCCCCGCCGGGAACGGTGTAGGCGATCTTGCTGAAGTGGGAGTGGAAAAGCCGCGCCCGGTCGATGCCGATCGCGTTTTCCATCTCGTCGAAGATCTTCGCGTAGGCTCCGGGGCCGTCGACGCCGCCGTAGGTGCGCGCGTTGAGGTGCCCGAAGTCGATGCAGGGAAGGATGCGGTCGTCGAGCTTACAGAGCGCGAGCACCTCCGTAAGGGTGCCGAGCTGGTTGAGCTTCCCCATCGTCTCGGGGCACATGCGGATGTGGGAAAGCCCCTCCGCGTCGAGCGCCGCGATGCACTTTTTCATCGTGTCGCACGCGAGCTCGAGCGCCGTCTCCCGGCTGATCTTGCCGCACGACCCGGTGTGGATCACGATGCGGTCCCCGCCCATCGCGCCGACCGCGCGGGCCGACTGGAGGACGTAGTCGACGCTCTTAAGGCGTTTTTCCTCCTCCACGCTCGACATCGAGATATAATAGGGCGCGTGCAGGCTCAGCTGGATGTCCTTCGCCGCGCACAGCTCCCCGAGCTGGCGGCAGTTTGCCTCGGAAATCTTGACCCCCCGCCCGCACTGGTACTCGAACGCGTCGAGCCCCATCTTTTCGAGGTATTCGGGCAGGTCGGTATTCTTTTTATAGCCCATCTCGGTGAAACTCCGCGAGTTCCCCGCCGGGCCGAACCGGATCTTCGCCATCAGTGCGTTCCCTTCCGCCCGCCGCGCAGGACGAGCTTTTCCAATCTGCGCTTCAGCTTAAAAAACGGGAAAGGCTCCAGCTCGATCGGCTCCACCAGAATCGACACCGCCCCCGCGAGGTTGGCGCAGAGCACATCGGTAAAAACCTGGTCGCCGACGATCGCGATCTCCCGCGCGCCCGCCCCGAGTTGTTCCCGCGCGCGGCGCACGCCGCCCCCGAGGGGCTTGGCCGCGTCCGCGATGCAGCCCACGCCGAGCTTTTCGGCGAACGGCTCCACCCGGCCCGGGTGGTTGTTGGAGAGGATGAAGAGGCGGACGCCCGCCGCCCGCATCCTTGCGAGCCAGCCGTGCACGCCGTCCGCCACGTCGGGGTTGTCGTGGGTGGTCAGGGTGTTGTCCACGTCGAGCAGCAGCACCGTGATCCCCTTGTCCCGCAGCCACTCCGGCGGGATGTCCCACGCGCGCCGGAACCGGTAGTCGGGCTGAAAGACCGCCATATCCGGTCCCCCCGTTTCCTGAAGAATCCCCGCCGCGGGGGCGGGGCGCGGGCGCAAACGCCGCCCGTACCCGGATATTGTACCGCAAAGCGCCCCGATTTACAACCTCGGCGCCCGCCGGACGGCAAAAAAATGTGCAAAACGGGCGGGGATATTCCCCGCCCGTTTATGGATGATTATTTGAATTTACGCTTACGAGCCGCCTCAGATTTCTTCTTGCGCTTGACAGAAGGCTTTTCGTAGTGCTCTCTCTTGCGGACCTCGGCGAGAACGCCGGAGCGGGCGCAAGAACGTTTGAAGCGCCGCAGCGCGCTGTCCAAAGACTCATTGTCCTTGACTCTGATTTCTGACATTTACCTATTCCCTCCCCACGCCGTCCGGCAGGAGTTGATACCCGCAAAGATGTGGATAACAAAATTTATTATACTATGGAAACGCCTGTTTTGTCAAGCAGTTTGCCCCGCCTTTCGGCGCAAAGCCGCCGGACCGCATGAATACGGGCTTTTACCGGGCGACGATGTTGACGAGCTTGCCCTTGACGACGATCTCCTTGACGATCGTCTTGCCCTCCAGCGCCGCCTGGACCTCGGGGAGGGTCTTGACGGCGGCGAGCAGCTCGGCGTCCGGGGCGTCCGCGTCCACCATGACGCGCGCCTTGATCTTGCCGCACACCTGCGCGGCGATCTCGACCTGCGCGTCCCTGCATTTTTCGGGATCAAAGACGGGCCACTTCTGGTCGGTGACCGTCCCGCCGAACCCGGCGCGCTCCCACATCTCCTCGGTCATGTGCGGCGCGAAGGGGTTGAGCAGCAGGATGAAGGTCCGCAGCTCCGCGTGGTTGACGCTGCCCTTCGCGCAGATGTCGTTGAGGAGGCTCATCATCGCAGCGATGGCGGTGTTGTACTTCATCGCCTCGATGTCCTCGGACACCTTCCGGATCGTCTTGTGCAGGGCGCCTTCCAGCTCGGGGGTATACTCCCCGCCCGGCGCGAGGATGTCCAGCAGCCCGAACACCCGCTCCAGAAAGCGCTTGCAGCCCTTGATCGACGACTGGGACCAGGGCGCGCTCTTCTCGAAGTCGCCGATGAACATCTCATAGAGGCGCAGGGTGTCCGCGCCGTAGTCGCGGATGATGTCGTCGGGGTTGACGACGTTGCCGCGGGACTTGGACATCTTCTCGTTGTTTTCGCCAAGGATCATGCCGTGGCTGGTGCGCTTGGCGTACGGCTCGGGCGTGGGGACCACGCCGATGTCGTAGAGGAACTTGTGCCAGAAGCGGGAGTAGAGCAGGTGGAGCGTCGTGTGCTCCATGCCGCCGTTGTACCAGTCGACCGGCATCCAGTATTCGAGCGCCTCCCTGGAGGCGAGGGTCTTGTCGTTGTGCGGGTCGCAGTAGCGCAGAAAGTACCAGGACGAGCCCGCCCACTGGGGCATCGTGTCGGTCTCCCGCCTGGCGGGCGCGCCGCACTTGGGGCAGGGCACGTTCACCCAGTCGTCCATGGCCGCGAGCGGCGAATCGCCGTTTTCGGTCGGCTCGTAGCTGTCCACCTCGGGCAGGCGCAGCGGCAGCTCGCTCTCGTCGAGCGGGATATAGCCGCAGTGGTCGCAGTGGATGATCGGGATCGGCTCCCCCCAGTACCGCTGGCGGGAGAAGACCCAGTCGCGCAGCTTGAAGTTCACCTTCGGCTCGCCCTTTCCGTTTTCGGCGAGCCAGGCGGTGATCTTCTTCTTCGCCTCCTCGACCGAGAGGCTGTCGAGCATGCCGGAATTGACCATCACGCCCGTCTCGCAGTCTGTAAAGGCTTCTTCATTTACATTCCCGCCCTTGACCACCTCGACGATGGGCAGGCCGAATTTCTTGGCGAATTCCCAGTCGCGCGTGTCGTGCGCCGGGACGGCCATGATCGCGCCGGTGCCGTAGGACATGAGGACGTAGTCGGAGATGAAGATGGGGATCTCGGCGTTGTTGACCGGGTTGATCCCCCGGACCCCCTCGAGCATGACGCCCGTCTTGTCCTTGACCAGCTCGGTGCGCTCGAAGTCGGACTTCTTCGCCGACTCCTCCTGGTAGGCGCGCACCGCGTCCATGTTGGAGATCTTGTCCGCCCACCGGTCGACGTAGGGGTGCTCGGGCGAAATGACCATGTAGGTCGCGCCGAACAGGGTGTCGGGGCGGGTGGTAAAGACGGTCAGCTTGTCCCCCGCGGTGGTGTCGAAATCCACCTGCGCGCCGGTCGAGCGGCCGATCCAATTGCGCTGGGAGACCTTGACGCGGTCGATGTAATCGACCGTGTCGAGGTCGTCGAGCAGCCGCTGGGCGTACTGGGTGATGCCGAGCATCCACTGGCTCTTGACCTTGTGGACCACCTCGCTCCCGCAGCGCTCGCAGACGCCGTTGACGACCTCTTCGTTCGCCAGTACGACCTTGCAGCCGGTGCACCAGTTGACCGACATCTCCTTCTTATAGGCGAGCCCCTTCTTGAAGAGCTGGAGGAAGATCCACTGGGTCCACCGGTAGTAATCGGGATCGGTGGTGTTGATCTCCCGGTTCCAGTCGAAGCTGAGCCCCAGGCTCTTGAGCTGGGACTTGAACCGCTGAACGTTGTCGTGGGTCACCTTTTCGGGGTGGATGTGGTTCTTGATGGCGTAGTTTTCGGTCGGCAGGCCGAAGGCGTCCCAGCCCATCGGGTAGAGAACGTTGTAGCCCTCCAGGCGGCGCTTGCGCGCGACGATGTCCAGCGCGGTGTAGGAGCGCGGATGGCCGACGTGCAGCCCCTGCCCCGACGGGTAGGGGAACTCGACCAGTGCGTAATACTTCGGCTTGGAGTAGTCGTCGGTCGCCGCGAAGACGTTGCGCGCCTCCCAGCTCTTCTGCCATTTTTTCTCAATTGCTGCAAAATCGTACTTCAATGCTGTACACTCCCTGTTTGCCGTGTCCCGCGCGGCAAATGATGTTGGCTTCCTTTATTTTATTCCGCAAGCCCCAGGTCGACGCGCGGGGCGTCCGCCCACAGCCGCTCGAGCGAATAGAACTCGCGGGTTTTGTCATAGAAGATATGGACGATCACGTCGTAGTAATCGAGCACGACCCACATAGCCGACTGGTAGCCCTCGATGCGGCGCGGCTCGAAGCCCTGCTTGGAGAGCCCCTCCTCGACCGCGTCCGAAAGCGCCTTGACCTGCGCGTTGGACCCGCCAGACGCGATGACAAAATAATCCCCGATCGTGGTCAGATCCCGGATCTCGATCGCGGTGATGTCCGTGCCCTTTTTTTCCGACAGGAGCCTCGCGGCCTCCTTTGCCATTTCAATCGATGTCATTGCTTCACCTCCGGTAAAAAATCAGTACGCCATATAGACATTATATGCCTGGAACGTATCAAAGCTGATTCCGAGCGACCGCTCCACGAGGTCGTTGACCGCGTAGCGCATCGCTTCCTTCATCGCGGGCTTGAGGGCGGTTTCCGCGAGTTTCCGCATCGGCAGGATGTCGGGATAGACGCGGTCGACACTCGTCAAATCCGCCAGGTAGACCACCTCGTCCAGCTCGGTCATATGCCCGCACGCCGTCGTGTGAAAACGGATGGCGTGCAGGATCCCGGGGTCGGTGATGCCGAGCTTCTCCGAAATGAAGCCGCACGCCGCCATGCCGTGCCACGTCTTGGGCTGGCTCTCCTGCACGCTGTCAAGAATGATACCACACTTTGTAAGCCATTGCAACTGCTCCTCCCTGGGCATCTCCTTGCAGATATCGTGCATCCAGCCGGCCACCATCGCCTTCTGCTCGTCGCAGCCGTAGAGCCGCGCAAGCTTCTGCGCCTGCTGCACCACGCACTGGGTGTGGTAGTACCGCTTGGCCGAGAGGGTCTTTTTCGCAAGTTTGTCCAGCTTCTTCAGATCATATTCCATCAGGAACGCCCCGCTTTCCTATAATGTCTGATAGAGCCCATGGCTGTCGATGTATGCGGCGACCTTTGGCGGGACCAGCCCGCCGAGCGGTTTTTTCTCCCGCGCGCGCCCGCGCACGAGCGTCGAGGAGATCGGAAGGGGGTTAAGCTCGACCAGCTCGCAGCGCGCCCCCTGCGCCTCGAGCGAGCGTTTGCAGTCGGCGAGCCGGCCGCGCAGCGCGGTGTCCCGCGCCCCGGCGCAGATAACCGCCAGCTCGCAGATGCGCCTCCACTCCCGCCACCCGGTCAGCGTCAGGAACATGTCGCTGCCCATGATGAGGTAGAAGCCGTCGTCCGGGTATTCCTTTGCAAGCTGCTCGAGGGTGTCCACCGTGTAGCTTTTCTGCCCGCGCCGCAGCTCGATGTCGCTCGCCTCGAAGCCGGGCAGGCCGTCGAAGGCGAGGCGGCACATCGCGAGCCGGTCCGCCCCGTCCGCGAGCTGCTCCCCCGGCTTGTGGGGAGGCAGGCAGGTGGGGATGACCAGCATCCGGTCGAGCCGGAGCGCGTCAAAATAGGTGCGCGCCAGGTGGATGTGGCCGTTGTGGACGGGATTGAAGGTCCCGCCGAAGACCCCCGTGCGCATCAGCCGAGGTCGATGACCGGCTTTTCAGGGTTGCGGCGGTAGAGCACCAGCTTCATGCCGATGACCTGCACCACCTCGGAGCCGGTCGCCTCGGCGAGCTGCTGCGCGACCTCGCGCACCGGCGCGGGGCTCGTCTCGAGCACCCGCAGCTTGATGAGCTCGCGCGCCGTCAGCGCGTCGTCCACCTGTTTGACGAGCGCTTCCGCCACGCCGCCCTTGCCCACCTGGAGGATGGTCTCCCCGGTGCTCGCGATGCCGCGGAGCTTCGCCCGCTGTTTGCTTGTCAGCATATCCTTTTCTCCTCTATCTCATCCGTTTTGATGTTCGTTCAGCTTGCGCGCCAATTCCCGCAGCGCCTTGCCGCGGTGGGATACCGCGTCCTTCTCCTCTGCGGAGAGCTCCGCGAAGCTGCGGTCCCCCACGTAGAAGATGGGGTCGTACCCGAAGCCGCCGTCCCCGCGCGGCTCCCAGCCGATCTTCCCTTCGCAGGTCCCCTCCGCGTCGATGCGGGCGCCGTCCGCGCCGATGTAGCAGATGTGCGCCACGAAACGCGCCGTGCGGCGCTCCTCCGGCACCCCCTCCAGCTCCCCGAGCAGGCGGGAAATCTTTTCGGGATAGGGGGTCTCCTCCCCCGCGTACCGCGCCGAGTAGACTCCCGGCGCGCCGTCCAGCGCGTCGACGCAGAGCCCCGAGTCGTCCGCGACGGCGGCCAGCCCGGTGCGCTCATGGACCGCGTCCGCCTTGAGGAAGGCGTTTTCCGCGAAGGTCGTCCCCGTCTCCTCGACCGAGAGGCCGGGGCAGACCTCCGACTGCGCGGCGGGCTCGATGCCCAGCGGCGCGAAGATGCGGGCAAATTCCCGGAGCTTGCCCATGTTCCCCGTCGCGGCGATCACCTTCATCACGCGTCCTCCTCCGTTTCCTCCCGCCCGCCGAAGAGGGCGTCGACAAAGTCCTGCGCGTTAAAGGGGCGCAGATCGTCGATCTGCTCGCCCACGCCGATATATTTGATCGGGACCTGTAATTCCTGCTTGATGCCGATGACCACGCCGCCGCGCGCCGTGCCGTCGAGCTTGGTGAGGATGATGCCGGTGATGCCCGCGGCCTCCTTGAACTGGCGCGCCTGGTTGAGGGCGTTCTGCCCCGTCGTCGCGTCGAGCACGAGCAGCACCTCGGTGTCGCAGCCGGGGGCTTCCCGCTGGATGACGCGGGAGATTTTGCCCAGCTCGTCCATGAGGTTCTTCTTGTTGTGGAGGCGGCCCGCCGTGTCGCAGATGACCACGTCCACGCCGCGCGCCCTGCCCGCCGTGACCGCGTCGAAGACGACGGCCGCCGGATCGGAGCCCTCCGACTGCCGGATCATGTCGACCCCCGAGCGTTCGGCCCACACGCCGAGCTGTTCGATCGCCGCCGCGCGGAAGGTGTCCGCCGCGCCGAGCAGCACCTTTTTGCCGTCCGCCTTGAGGTTGGCGGCGAGCTTGCCGATCGTGGTGGTCTTGCCCACCCCGTTCACGCCGATGACGAGGATGACCGACGGCCTGGTCGAGAGGTTCAGCTCCTCCCCGCCCGCAAGCATCCCCGCGATGATCTCCTTGAGCAGGCCCTTGACCTCCGACGCGTCGGTGACGCCCCGCCGTTTGACCTCCGCGCGCAGTTCATCGCAGATGGCCGCGGCGGTCACCGCGCCCACGTCGGACATGATGAGCGTCTCCTCGAGCTCCTCAAAGAGCTCCTCGTCGATCCTGGTGAAGGAATTGACCAGCTCGTCGACGGCGCGCGCCATCGACTCCCGCGTCTTTTTGAGCCCTTCCGCAAGTCTTCCGAAAAATCCCATTTGGTACCCCCCTACTTGATGCCCAGTTTGCTTTCGATCTCGCTGACGTGCAGCTCAAGCAGCTTGGACACGCCCTCCTCCTGCATCGTCACGCCGTAGAGCATGTCCGCTTCCTCCATCGTGCCGCGCCGGTGGGTGATCGTGATGAACTGGGTCCTGTCGCACATCGTGCGCAGATACTGCGCGTATTTG
This sequence comes from Anaerotruncus sp., assembly GCF_057433415.1. NCBI lineage: Bacteria > Bacillati > Bacillota > Clostridia > Eubacteriales > Oscillospiraceae > Anaerotruncus > Anaerotruncus sp. The sequence goes on from NZ_DBMDHH010000024.1 coordinate 38,091, forward strand.
ACGACGTTCACGTCGTCGAGCGCCGCCTCGATCTCGTCGAGCAGGCAGAAGGGCGACGGCCGCACCTTGAGGATTGCGAAATAGATGGCGATCGCCACAAACGCCTGCTCGCCGCCCGAGAGGGCCGCGAGGTTCTTGATGATCTTGCCGGGCGGCTGGACGTAGATTTCGATGCCCGATTCGAGCACGCTGCCCGGGTCGGTGAGGGTGAGCTCCGCCCGCCCGCCGTCGAAGAGCTCGGTGAAGATCCTGGAGAAATTTTCGGCGATCCTGCCGAAATTATCCGCGAAGATCGACTGCATGTCGCTCGTGAGCTGGGTGATCAGCTTCATGAGCTCGGCGCGGGACTTCTCCGCGTCGTCCGTCTGGGTCTTGAGGAAGCGGTACCGCTCCGACACCTCTTTGTATTCCTCGATCGCGCCAACGTTGACGTTGCCGAGCGCCCGGATCTTCCCCTTGAGCTCCCCGAGTCGCCGCTGCGCCTTCCCGGCGTCCTCCACCGGCCGCGCGATCTCGGAGGCCTGCGTGCGGGTGATCTCATATTCGTCCCACAGCCGCGAGATGATGCCGTCGTACTCCGCCTGGAGCGACGCCTTCTTCTCCTCGAGCCGCGCAAGCTCCCGCCCGGCGGTCTCCCGCCGCGCCGTGATCTCCTTTTCGTCGGCGCGCAGGGCGGTGGTCTTCGCCTCGCAGGCGTTGCGCGCCTGCGTCTTCTGCTCGATCTCCGCGCCCAGCGCGGCGGCCTGCGCCGCGTAGTCCTCCCGCCTCTGCTCGGCCTGCGCGATCTTCTCCCGGATTTCCGCGTTCTCCCGCAGATAATCCGCCCGCTGCCGCTCGAGCCCGGCGACATGCTCCTTCTGGTGAAGCTTCTGGTCGCGCAGCTGGTCGGCCATCTGCCGCAGGCCGTCGATCTCCTTGGTGATCGAGATGATCTCCACGTCCTGCCGGGACAGGCGCGCGGACACCTCCGACGCCTGCGCCGCGCAGGTGTCCCGCTTGGAGGCGAGCACGCCGAGCTGCTGCGCCACCTCGTCAAGCTGGCGGTTCAAATCGTCGGTCAGCTCGGCGCTCGTGACGTTCTTTTCCTTCAGTTCCTCGAGCCGTTCGGCCAGCCGGCCGTATTCCTCCGCCGCCTGCTCGCGGGAACGGACCGCCTCGTCGCGGGCGGAAGCCAGCTGCTTCTGCTCGGCGGTATAGCGGATCTTATCCTCCTGCGCGGTGGCGAGCTCCCCGTCGATCCCCGCGAGCGACGCCTGCACGGCCGCGATCTCCTCGCGCAGCGACTTGATCTGCCCGTCGAGCCCCGCCATCTCCTTTTCGCACGCCGCGGCCCTGCCCTTGAGCTCCTCGATCTCCTTCGAGCGGCTGAGGATGCCCGCGCTGCGCGCGGCCCAGCCGCCCGTCATCGAGCCGCCCGCGTTGACGACCTGCCCGTCGAGGGTGACGACGCGGAAGCGGTAGCCGCCCTTTTTCGCGGCGGCGGCCGCGCAGTCGAGGTCCCGAACGATCACGATACGGCCCAAAAGCTGGTTGATCACGCCCCGGTAGCGCTCGTCGCACCGGACCAGGTCGGCGGCAACACCGACAAAGCCGTCCGTTCCGGGCAGCCAGTTTTCGTTGAGCCGATTCCCCTTGACCGTGGAGACGGGCAGGAAGGTCGCCCGGCCCGACTTGCTCGATTTGAGCATGCCGATGGCGCGCTTGGCGACCGCCTCGTCCTTGACGACGATGTTCTGCATCGCCGCGCCGAGCGCGATCTCCACCGCGAGCGCGTAGTCGTCCTCCACCGAGATGAGCCGGGAGACGGGGCCGTAAACGTCCCCGATCGCGCCCCTGCGCGCCTGCTCCATGATGTATTTGACGCTCTGTGAAAAGCCCTCCAGGCTGTTCTCCATGTCGAAGAGCAGCTTGGCCCGCTGGGTGTGGGCGCGGGCCTTGTCCTCGAGGGCGCGCCGCTGCTCGAGCAGCGCGTCGAGCTTCTGCCGGCGGCCCTCCAGCTTCATCTGGCAGCCCCTGCGGGAATTTTGCAGCGAAAGCAGGTTTTCCTCGATCCCCTCGAGCAGCTCCCCGCAGTCGGAGAGCTCCCGCCGGATCTTCGCGATATTTTCGTCCTTGACGACCGCGCCCTCCTTGAGGGATTCGAGCCGCGCGATCGTCTCGTCGATCAGCGAGCTGCTCGACGCGGAGGAGAGCTTAACCTCGTTGATGCTCTGGGTCAGGCCGAAGCGGCGCTCCTTGAGCGCGTCGATCTTCCCGCGGCAGTCCTCCTGCACTTCTCCCAGCGTCGTCAGCTCCCGCTGGACCTCCTCATGCCTGCGGCACAGGTCGTCAAGGCCCTGCCGGCGTTTTGCGATCTGCGCCTCAAAGGTATGTATCCTTTCGTCGAGATCGCTGTCCGACGCGTCCGACTGCTCGAGTTCCGCCCG
>NZ_DBMDHH010000025.1:0-40005 GCF_057433415.1 Anaerotruncus sp.
GCCTCGGGCATCTCCCGGACGAGCGCACGGTACCGCGCAAGGTCCGCGGGCGTCAGCCCGTCGAGCACGACCACCATGTCGATGTCGCTCTTCTCGGTGGCCTCCCCGCGCCGGTAGCTCCCCTGCAGCCCCGCAAATCGCAGGCGTTCCCCGAACGCGGCGCGCAGCTTATCGATAAAATCCGCCGTCCAGCGGTTGATGTCAACCATCGTCCACCTCCGCAACCACCCGGCAGGGCAGACCGGTCATCCCGTCAAAATTGACCGGGAAGGTCCGTGCGACAAACCGCGCCGTCTTCTCCCCGCCGAGCAGTTCTCCGAGATTGCAGAGGTTTTCAATGATGAACACTCCCCGGTCGGCACAGTACTGGTCCTTGGGGGTGTGTTCCCCGCCGCGCCGCACACCGGCGCAGTCGACGCCGATGATCGACACGCCCTTTTCCAGCAGCGCGTCGATGAGCGCGTCGGAAAGCTGCGGATGCCCGGTGAAATAGGCGCGGGTGCCGTAGGATTCCCGCTCGATGAAGCCGGTACGGAAAGCGGCGAACATCCCCGCCTCCACCGGCGCGAGGTCGACGTCCCGCGTCCCGATGTCGCGCCCCTCCACGTCCGACACGTCGAACGCAATGCCCTCCCGCCGGGTGAACGCGAGCGGGAACTCCTTGTCCATCACGTCGAAATGGGTCCCCAGATGCCCGAAGGACACCTGCTTCTCATTCCCGTGCGCGTCCTTGTCCGCCTGGCGCGTCACCTTGACGCTCAGATCGATCAGCAAATCCATCCGCCTCCCTTAAAACCATTTTTTCCGTTTGAAGTAAATGAGCAGCGCCGCCACCACCATAAGGCTCCCCGCAATCACCAACGGGTAGCCGAAGCGCCAGCCGTATTCGGGCATCTTGAAATTCATGCCGTACCAGCCCGCTACGAGCGTCAGCGGCAGGAAGATCGCCGTGATGACGGTAAAGACCTTCATGATCTTGTTCAGGTCGATGTCCACCTGCGCCTGGTACGCCTCGCGCACCTGGGTGACATAGTCGCGCAGGTTGAGCACGCTGCTTCCCAGCCGCGCCGCCCGCTGCTCCAGCAGGCGGAAGGCGCGCAGCGTATGCTTGTCCGCCACGCCGTTTTCGTTCTCCCGCACCCCTTCGCAGATGGCGATCAGGTGCTCGTAATAGCTTTTGAGCGCCATCAGGCGGCGGCGCAGTCCGGCGATCTCCCTGATGCAATAGTCATGATTCCGGGAGGAAAGCAGCGCCTCCTCCAGCCCCGTGACCTCCCGCTCGATCGATTCAAGCGCGAGATAGTCGTCGGCGGTGAGCCGGTCGAGGCAGGCGCAGATCAGCCGGGCAGGTTCCCCGCAGCGCGTCCCCGGCACACAGAGCCCGGCGAGCGCCTTCCCCGTCTCGCCCGTACCGTCCGACAGGATCGCCAGCGCGTCCTTTGTCAGGAAGGCGCACAGGCGCACGGGCGGCGCGAGCGGGTCGCGCGCGTCGCACACCGACACCGAAAGGTAATCAAACCGTTCATGGCTTTCGTACTTGGACATCCCGCCCCGCAGACACCCTTCAAGGATGTGCACATCCTCCCCGAGGACCCCGGCCGCCTCCGCCAGCGCGGAAAAATCCGTGACGCACACCCGTTTTCCCGCCGCGTCCGGCCGGTCGGGGCGCAGCTCCCCCGCTTCGATGAGATAGACCATCCTCCCGCCTCCGGTTTCTTTCAGATTCCCTCCCATTTTAACACGGTTTCCCCGCAAAATCCACGCCGTTTGTAGCATCCGCGCGTAAATCCGCATAGAATGCATTGCTTGTGTTTCCAGGGGAAGTTTGCTATAATTCCAGTAAATCATCGGAAAGGAGGGCAGGGGAAATTTTACGCAGGGAGGTGACAGACAGCCAAGACCGTTATACGCAAGCGCCAGAACCGCTCCGGCGGTTGACGAGGTGGGAGGTTAATCGAAATTGTTCGGCGGGTGCCTCCCCGTTTTGCTTCCGAGCGCAGCCATCCTGAAAACTTCCGGGCAACCGGATCGACAGGCAGGAGGGCAGGAAGTCGAATCTGAAATTTTCACCGGGCGCCCGGCCGCATCGCGCGGCGCGGACGGGGCCCTTTACAGAACGGATTGCCGCGCGGGAAAGAAAGGTACCTATGTGCGGAATTGTTGGTTACGCCGGCGGCAAAAGAGCCGTCAGCGTCCTTCTTGACACCCTTTCGGGGCTGGAATACCGCGGCTACGACTCCGCCGGCGTCTCGGTCTTTGACGGGGACGGCATCGTCACCGTCAAGGCGAAGGGCCGCCTGCAAAACCTGGCCGACCGGCTGAAGGCGGAGCATCCCGGGCTGGCGGGCGGCTGCGGCATCGGGCACACCCGCTGGGCCACCCACGGGGAGCCCTCCGACGTAAACGCCCACCCCCACGCCACCGAAAAGCTTTCGCTGGTGCATAACGGCATCATCGAAAACTATCAGCAGCTGCGTTCCAGGCTGCTCGGCGAGGGGTATGATTTCCTCTCGCGCACCGACACCGAGGTCGCCGCGAAGCTCATCGATTCCCTCTACCACGGGGACCCCATCGCCGCGATCTCCGAGGCGCAGGCCATCCTCGAGGGCTCCTACGCCTTTGCGATCCTCTTCGCGGACCGCCCCGGTGAGGTGTACGCCACCCGGCTGGGCAGCCCCCTTATCGCGGCGGCGGGCGAGGGAGAGACCTTCATCGCCTCCGACGTCCCCGCCATCCTGCCCTATTCCCGGCGCTACGCGCTGATCGGGGAAAAACAGATCGTGCGCATCGACCGGGAGGGCATTTCCCTCTTCGAGCCGGACGGCTCCCCCGCAAAGCTCCAGATGCTGACCGCCGAATGGTCGGTCGAGCAGGCGCAGAAGAGCGGCTACGACCACTTCATGCTCAAGGAGATCTACGAGCAGCCCCGCGCGCTCGCCGACACGGTGCATCCGCGTATCTCGGACGGCCTGCCCTCCTTCGAGGCGCAGGACGACATCCCCGAGGGGTTCTGGCGGCAGTTCGACACGATCTCCATTGTGGCCTGCGGCACCGCCATGCACGCGGGCATGATCGGGAAAAACCTCATCGAGCGGCTGGCGCGCATCCCCGTCGAGTGCGACATCGCGTCCGAGTTCCGCTACCGCGATCCCATCCTCGGCAAGCACTCCCTCGTGCTGCTCATCTCCCAGTCGGGCGAGACGGCCGACACCCTCGCGGCCCTGCGCCTCGCGCGGGAACGCGGCGCGACCACCCTCGCCGTCGTCAACGTCACCGGCTCGTCCATCGCGCGCGAGGCGGACTACGTCATCCGCACCTTCGCGGGCCCCGAAATCGCCGTCGCCTCCACAAAGGCGTATTCGGTGCAGCTTTCGGTGATGTACCTCATCGCCATCCGGCTCGCGCTCGCCAACCGTGCCGTCGACGACGCGCGGGCGCGCGAGCTCACCTCCGGCCTGCTGGACGCCATCGAAACCACCAAGGATGTGCTCGGCCTCAATGTGGAGATCAAGGAGTACATCAAGCGCTACGAATCGCTGCGCGACCTCTTCTTCCTCGGGCGGGGGCTCGACTATGCCCTCTCGATGGAGGGCTCCCTCAAGCTCAAGGAGATCAGCTACATCCACTGCGAGGCGTATGCGGCGGGCGAGCTCAAGCACGGCACCATCTCCCTCGTCACCGAGGGGGTCCCGGTCGTGGCGGTCGCCACCCAGGAGACGCTGCTGCCCAAGATGGTCAGCAACATCAAGGAGGTGCACAGTCGCGGCGCCGACGTCCTGCTCGTCTGCAAGCAGGGGCTCGAGGTCGATCCGGAAATCTACTCCAAGCGGCTCGACCTGCCCGCGCTCGACGACCTGTTCATGCCGGTCGTCGGTGTGATTGTGCTCCAGTTGCTGGCCTACCACACCGCCGTCCTGCGCGGCTGCGACGTCGATAAGCCCCGCAACCTCGCCAAGAGCGTCACCGTGGAATAATCCGCGTGAAAACCGGGAGGGGGCGCCGCGAAAGCGGCGCCCCCTCCCTTGTCTTCGCGCGGCGGAAGGGGCGGGGCGGGCGGAAAACCGCGCGGCGGGGCCGCGCGGTTTTCCGCCGCCCCCGCGTCCCCGGCGAGCCGTCCGGCGGCACGAAAGAAGCCCTCCCGCACGAGCGGCGGGAGGGCCAAGGGTGGGGCGGCCGGCCTGAACCAAACGCTTTGAAGGGGGCCCGGGGGGAACTTTCCCGAAAGGTCCCCCCGGGTCCCGCTATCGGCGGAAACCTTTAAAGGTTTCCGCCGGTAGCGATCGTCCAGCAGAGCGCGCCGAAAAAGCCGAGCACGATGAGCACGAGCAGGATTCCGAGCGCGACGCGCAGGGCGGCGGGCATCCGGTCGCGCCAGAGATGGAGCGCGCCGAGGAGGCAGACCGCCGCGAACAGCGCGATGAGCGCCGTGGACGAGGAAAACAGCAGTTCCAAAAATCCTTCCTCCTTACAGGGTGATCTCCCCCGCATAGTTGGTTTCAAAGATCCGCCGCACCCCGGCGGGGTCGTCCGTCTGGCCGAGCGCCCACATCAGCTTGGTGACGGCGGCCTCGGTGGTCATGTCCCGGCTCTGGATAACGCCGGTGTCGAGGATTTTGCGGCCCACCTCGTAGATGGAAAAATCGCTGCCCTCATAGAGGCACTGGCTGCAAACCACGACCGAGACGCCGTTCTCCACAAGGCGGCGCACCTCGGCGGAGAGGTCGCGCCGGATGAAATGGAGCCCGCCCGCGCCGAACGCCTCGAGCACCACGCCCCGGTATTGGAGGCCGAGCAGGCTGTCGAAGACGCGGGGGTTGGTGCCGGGGATGAGCTTGAGCAGGAAGACGTCGTTGCATAGCCGGTCCTTCAGGACGCAGGGACCGTCCGCGGGCGGCTGGCGGCGTCCGTAAAGGCGCACGCCGCTCGCAAGGATTTCGCCGCGGTCGGGGCTGTTGACGCTCTCGAACGCGTCGAAGCCCATCGTGCGCACCTTGACGGCGCGGCAGCCGCGGATGATCTTGTGGTTGAAGGCAATGCTCACGCCGCGCACGTCGCTGTCCACGGCGGCCAGCGCGGTGGCGAGGTTGCTGCGCGCATCGGACAGCGGGGTGCCGACCGGCAGCTGGGAGCCGGTCAGGACGACCGGCTTTTGCAGGTTTTGGAGCATGAAGGAAAGGACCGAAGCGGTATAGGCCATCGTGTCGGTGCCGTGGGTGACGACGATACCGTCATAATCCTCCAATGCGTCGTAGACGCTGCGCGCGATGAGCTGCCACTCCTCCGCCTGGATGTTCGAGCTGTCCAGGTTCAGGATGCCGCGGTAGGTGACGTCGTACCACGGCTCCAGCTCACCGACCGCGCGCAACAGTTCGGCGGGCGCGCGCTCCGGTTCGAGCCCGCTCTCGCCCGGCCGGGACGCGATCGTCCCCCCCGTCGCCAGCAGCAGCACCTTTTTCACCGCGCATCCCCCTTTTTCGCTCTTTTCCGCCTTTCATTATACATGCACAGCGCGTCTTTTTCAACCGCGCCGGGGCGACACAGTTTTTTCACAAATAAATGATATTTTTTTAACAATTTCCTCTTGATTTTTTCCCGCCCCGGTGGTAAGATAAAGTCGTACAAAGACGTTAGATATTTAACAAACTTACTCCTCCCTTTTCTTTCTCTCCTTTTCTTAAAAAACGTCCCCATCCCAACCGGATGGGGACGTTTTGTATCCGGGGAAAAATTACGGGATCTTCCATTGAACCGCGTGGAAGTTTGTGCTAGGATAAAAGCAGGACCGCTCCCCTTTTCCGGGTGCGCGGCACTCCATTCCCAAAGGAGTCCTGGATATGAAAAAACTGGCCGTCTTCGTGGCGTTTCTCGTTTTGCTGTCCGGCTGCGGCGCGCCCGCCGCGGAATCGGAAAACCCCGCCCCGGCGGACGTCTCCTCCGAGGCCGTTTCCTCGGAAATCTCCTCTTCGGAGGCTTCCTCGGCCGTCTCTTCCGACGCCTCCTCCGAGGTTTCGTCGGAAGCCTCCTCTGAAGCGGCCTCATCGGAACCGGCGGAGGTCTCCTCTATCGCGCCTCCGGTGCCCACACCCGAAGAGATCGCCGCCGCGGAGCAGGCCGCGCGGGAAGCGGCCGAGAAAGCGGCGGCGGAGCAGGCCGCCGCGCAGGCAGCAGCCGCACAGGCCGCGGCGGAGCAGGCCGCGCGGGAAGCCGCCGAGCAGGCCGCGGCGGAACAGGCCGCGAAGGAAGCCGCCGAGCAGGCCGCGAAAGAGGCGGCGGAGAAGGAAGCCGCGGAACAGAAAGCCGCGCAGAAAACCACCACAAAGGTCTCGGGCATGAACTTCCGCAGCGAGGTGGAGAAGGACCTGCTCGCGCTCATCAATGAGGAGCGCGAGGCCGAAGGGCTCGACCCGGTCAAGATGGACGGCGATTTGCAGTCGGCGGCGCGCATCCGCAGCCGGGAGCTCTGCAAGACCGGCCACTGGGATCACACCCGGCCCAACGGGGATTCATGGAGCACCGTCATCACCGAGGACGTGCCGGTCAAGTTCGCGGCGGCGGGCGAAAACCTCTGCATGACCGAGTACGACGACCCCAGCGTCGACAACGCCTATTCGGCGGACTTCTATATGGACCGGTGGCTGAACAGCCCCAGCCATTACGACAACATCATCCGGCCGAACTTCACCCATGTGGGGATCGGCGTCTATGTCTCCGAGCGGGGCGGCGTCACCAAGGGCTATGCGACGACGATTTTCGCCGAGCTGCCCTGAGCCTGCGGCAAAAAGGGAGGCGGACCTCACGGTCCGCCTCCCTTTCTTTATCTCTGTGGCACGATCTCGATCCAGTAGCCGTCGGGGTCGTGGATGAAATAGATGCCCATGCCGGGGTTTTCAAAGCAGATGCAGCCCATCCGCGCGTGCTTTTCGTGCAGCTCGTCGAACCGGTCGGTTACGAACGCGAGGTGGTATTCGAGCTCGCCGAGGTTGTAGGGCTCCTTCCGGTCGCGCAGCCAGGTGAGCTCGAGGGTGAAGTCGCTCTCCCCGTCGCCGAGGTAGACGAGCCTGAAGGAGCCGTCCGCCGCGTTTTTCTCCCGCACGGGGGCCAGCTCGAGCGCCTCGCGGTAGAAATCGAGGCTCTTTTGCAGGTCGAGGACGTTGAAATTGAAGTGGTTGAAACGAATCATATCGATTCCTCCTTGTTACAGTTCTCCGCCGCGGATGTGGGTGATGTAGTCCATGCAGTAGTCGTCCTGTCCCGCGACCACCTTCGCGGCGGCCAGCGCGTCCTGCATCGCCGGGCTCACCGGGTCGAGGATCGCGCTCGAAAGCCCCGCCATCATCGCCGCCGAGAGGAAGGCGCTGTTGATGAGGGAACGCCGGGGCAGGCCGAACGAAATGTTTGAAAGCCCGCAGGTCGTCCTGACGTCCGGGTAGTTCTGCGCCATGAACTGGACCGCGCCCACCGCGTTCTTCGCGCTCGCGCCGTCGGTGGCCAGCGTCTCGATGAGCACGTCCGCATAGATGCGCTCGTCGGGGAGGCCCGCCTTGCGCAGCTTTTCCACAAGCGCGGCGAGCTTCTCGCATTTCTCCTCGAGGGTGTGGGGCATCTCGCCGTCGATCGGCAGGCCCACCACCGAAGCGCCGCTCGAATGGGCGAGCGCCGTCACCTCGTCGAACCGGTCGGTCAGCGTCGCCGAATTGAGGATGAGCGGCGTCCCCGCAGCGGCCTGCACCGCCTGGGCCATCACCGCCGGGTCCGCCGTGTCGATCATGATGCCGCAGGAGGAGTGCTCCCGAATGAGCGCGACCACCCAGAGCATCGCCGCGAGCTCCTCCCCTCCGCAAATCGCCGTGTTGACGTCGAGGTATTCCGCGCCCGCGTCCGCCTGCGCCTGAATCAGGCCGATCACCGCCGCCTCGTCGTGCGCCGAAAACGCCTCCATAGTTTTGGGGATCGAGCTGTTGAGCTTCTCTCCGATTAAGATCATGTTTCTTCCCTCCTGATTTCTTCGATCAGCCCCTGCACGATCGCAATTTTGCGCAGCGGGGTCATGATGTAAAACCCGTCCGCCGCGTCGTATACCCGCCGGGCAATGCCCGCGCTGTAGGCGATGGAAATTTTCGCGGCCTCCTCCGGCGTCTTGTCCCGGAGCGCCTCCACCACCCGGGGCGGAATCTCGATGCCCGACACCTCGTTGATGAGGAAGAGGGCGTTTTTATATCCCGCAACCGGCAGGATCCCCGCAAAAAGCCGGCAGTCCAGCTCCCTGCGCGCGGTCAGAAAGTTCTCCACCGCCGCGTCGCTGAAGATCGGCTGGGTAAAGAGCGCCGACGCGCCGAGCGACAGCTTTTTCTTCGCGCGTTCCAGCTCCCGCGGGAAATTGACCGCGTTCACATTGAGCGCCCCGCCGATCACAAAGGGCGCCTTTGAAAACACCTCGGAATTCATGCTGTGGATGTAGGAGATAAGATCGAAGGAGCTCAGATGGAACACCCCGTCCCGCCCGCGCGTCTCGGTCTGCGTCGGCGGGTCGCCCGTCACCACAAGCACGTGCGAGATCCCCTCGAACGCCGCGCCCAGCAGCCCCGCGCGCAGGGCGATGTGGTTCTTGTCGCGGCAGGAGATGTGCGGCAGCACCTCGATCCCCGCCTCCCGCCTGATCTTGGCCGCCGTCATCAGGCTGTCCGCCCGCGTGCGCGAGAGGGGCGAATCGGTCACCGTGATGAAATCCACGCCGCCGCGCCTGAGCTCGGCCGAGGCCGAGAGGATGAAGGAGCAGTCATAGTCGAAGGGCGGGTCGAGCTCCACCGCGATCGTCTTGCGGCGCGCGCCGGGGCGGCCGCCGCCGGGCGCGGCAGCGCCCGGACCGGGGACCGAAGGCCCCGGCAGTCCCGTCCCCGCGGGACGGGACGCGGCGGCCAGCGCCTCCGCGGCCAGCGCGATGTGCCGCGGCGTCGTGCCGCAGCAGCCGCCCAGGATCTCCGCGCCCGCCTCATAGAGCGCGGCCAGCTTCTGCGCGAAGTACCCGGCGTTATCCTCAAACAGGACGCGCCCGTTGATCGACGAGGGATAGCCGGAATTCGGCATCGCGATCAGCGGCTTTCGGCGCGGGCCGAGATTGCGCAGGAGGTTCGCCATGTGGCTCGGGCCGCAGGCGCAGTTAAAACCGGCGGCGTCGACCAGCGGGCAGTTTTCCGCGGCCTCCAGCAGGACGCGGCAGTAGTGGCCGCGGCGCGAATAGCCGTCCTGGGACACCGCGAAGGAGACGTACACCGCGGCGCCGGGGACCCGCTCCCGGATCAGCCCGAGCGCGGGCAGGACCTCGTCGAAGGAGGCGAGCGTCTCAAAGAGGAATTCCCGCGCGCCGAGCTCCAGGAACCGTTCCGCGACCGCCAGATAGTCCCCGGGGGCGGTTTCCGCGTTGTTTCCGCCGATATCCGCGAAGACGCGCGCGCCGGTTTCTTTGGCCGCCTGTTCCGCGAGCGACCAGCCCGCCGCTATCACCCGGGAGAGCTGCTCCGGGTCGGGAAGGGAAACGGGGTTTGCGGCAAAGGTATTCGTTTTGACCGCGCGCGCCCCCGCCGCGAGATACTCCCGATGGATGCACAGGACGGTGTCGGGCGAAGTGAGGTTGGCAAGCTCGCAGGGGGCTTCATCCCCCGTGAGGGAATAATAATAGGTGCCGAACGCGCCGTCAAAGAGCAGCGGCCGGGACGGATCAAGCGGCATGAACGTTCCAACTTTCCGTATCAGGATATGATTCCAGTAGATTGTAGCATATCCCGCCGGAAATTTCCAGTACCGGGTTGACATCTACTACAGCTTGTAGTATGATTTGGTTACTACATGATGTAGTAACCAATCCGGGGGTGACCGTATGAACAGGCTTTCCGATTCCGAATTCACGATCATGCAGGAGATTTGGTCGCGCAGCGGCCCCGTTACGGCGGGCGGGCTGGTGGAGGCGTTCTCCGAACGCCGCGGCTGGAAAATCCAGACCGTCTCCACCTTCCTGACCCGCCTTGTCGACAAGGGGATGCTCACCTGCGAAAAACACGGCGGCCAGAACCTCTACCGCGTGGCGGTGAGCGAGGCCGACTACCGCGCCGGGGAGACGCGCGACTTCCTGCGGGAGGTGCACGGCGGCAGCGTGCAGAGCTTCTTTGCCGCGCTCGGCAGCCCCGGCTCCCTCTCCGGCGCGGAGATCGAGGAGCTGCGCCGCTGGCTCGACGGGGAGGAGACGAAATGACGGCGTTCTTTTTTTCCCGCGTCCTTCCCCTTTCGCTGACCGGCGCGGCGGTTTCGGCGCTCATCCTGGCCGTCTCCTTCCTCACCCGCCGGCAGTTCGGCTCCCGGTGGCGCTACTACATCTGGACGGTCGCGCTCGCGCTTTTCTTCCTGCCCGTCACGCTGCCCTTCCCCGCCGGCGCCCTCTCCGGCGTATCGGAGGCGATCTCCCCCGCCGCTGCCGCGGTGCGCTTCGCGGCGGGGCCGCCCACGGCCGCCGCGGAAACCGCGGCGGCATCCGCGCCGCTTTCCTGGCGGGAACTGGCCGCGCTCGCGTGGGCGTGCGGCGCGGCCGCGCTGCTTTTGCAGCGCGCGTGGGCGGCCCTCCGGTTCCACCGCGCCCTGCGGCGGACGAGCCGCCCCGTCGCGGACCGGGAGACACTCGCTCTCTTCGCCGCGTGCAAGGAGGAGCTTCGCGTCCGCCGCGCCGTCCGTCTGGAGCGGTGCCCCCTCGCCGGCACGCCGATGCTCGTGGGGCTCCTGCGGCCCCGCGTCCTGCTCCCCGGCGCGCCCGCAGACCCGGACGCGCTGCGCTTTATCCTGCTGCATGAACTGACCCATCTGAAGAGCGGGGACCTCTTCTATAAGCTCGCGGGGCTGGCGGCCTGCGTCGTCCACTGGTTTAATCCGTTCGCATGGCTCGCCCTGCACCGGATCAACGCGCTCTGCGAGCCTGCCTGCGACGAACGCCTCGCGCGGCCGATGGACGCGGACGAACGGCGCGGCTACGGCCGCGCGATCCTCGGCGCGATGGGGACCGTGCGCGCCGCCCCGCCTCTCTCCACCCCCTTCAGCCTGCACAAAGAGGATGTCAAAAGGAGGCTCACCCTCATGATGAACTGCAAGAAATCGACCCGGGTCCTGCTCGCGGCGGCCGTCTGTTCCGCCGCGCTGCTCGGGTTCGTGGGGATGTCGATCTCCACCTTTCTGATCGCGCCCGCCGAAGCCGCTTCCCCCTCCGAAAGCTCCCGCCTGCTGGCCCCCTCCCCCGAGCGGCTGGCGAAGGAGCTCGCCGGCGGCGTCGTCTTTGATTTTGAGTCGGGCGAGCTGCGCATCGCCATCCCGGACGAGCTACCGGACGGCTGGGCGTGGTCCATCCACCCCGCGGGGCGGGCCGCGATGGGGGACGGCGCCATGAGCGTCCACTGGTTTGAGGCGGAGTCCGCCGCCAACGACTGGCGGCCCGGCGGGACCTATACCGCGCCGATCGGCGGGGAGCTGCTCTCCTATGACGTGGAGTTCGCGCTGCTCGACGGCGCGGGCCGGGAGCGCGCCGCCGGGAGCCTCTCGTGGGACGCGGGCGAAGCCGCCTCCGCGCCCGCCGTCATCGGCGGCGCGGACGGTCCGACCTCGATCATCGTGGCCCCGCGGCTCACGCCGCCGCTTGCCGGGCTGACGGTGGCCGCGCCCTTCGACAAGGGCCTCGGACACAAGGGCGTCGACTACCGGGCGGAGCCGGGCGAGGCCGTCTTTGCAGCGGCGGACGGGACCGTCTCCGAAGCCGGCTGGGAGGGCGTATACGGCTACCGGGTCGTCCTCGACCACGGGGACGGCTTCCAAACCCTCTACGCCCACTGCAGGGAGCTCGCCGTCGCGGCCGGGGACGCCGTCGCGGCGGGCCAGCGGATCGCCTCGGCCGGCTCGACCGGCAACGCCGCGGGCCCCTGCCTGCACTTTGAGGTCCGCCTGAACGGGGAGCCGGTGGAGCCTCCCGCCTTCTCCTTTGAAGAGGCGGAGGGGTCCGCGCCGCAGCCCGGCGCGGGGACGCCGAATCTGGTGAAGGACGAATCCTCCTCCACCCTCATCGAAGATTGAGCGGGAAGGGTTTGTATAGATTGCTCAGATGAATCCTGAACAAATTGTTAACTCTGGCAAAATCTATTGACTTTCCCGCAGGCACTGCATAAAATTAGTTAGACGGCTAACGATTAGCTGTCTAACTATTTTTTTGCTGTGTTTGCAACATGACAGGAGCAGATTCCAATGGATGAAATCGATCAGGTTATCCACATCGACTGGGAGCTTGTCTCCCTGCACAAGCAGTGCATGAACCGGCTGATGAGCGACCGGGGCGTCTATCCCGGACAGCCGCCGCTGCTCTTCACGCTCGGCAGGATGGGCGCGTGCAACCAGGCCGACCTGGCCAAGGCGCTGCACATCAGCCCAGCCACCATCGCCGTCTCCCTCAAGCGGATGGAAAAATCTGGATTCGTCAAGCGGGTGCCCGACCCGGGCGACCTGCGTTCCAACCGCATCGAACTCACCGAAAGGGGCCGCAGGGCCGCGGCGAGCGCGGACCACGCCATCCGCAGGGTCAACCAGCAGATGTACCGGGACTTCACCCCCGAGGAATTTTCCCAGATCGTGCATTTTTACCAGCGGATGCAGCAAAATTTGATCAGGCTCAAACAGGAGCTCTACGGACAGGAGGAACCCACTTGCGCAAACTGATCTCTTACCTCGCGCCCTACAAAAAGTCGGTCATGATCGCCGTCGCGTTCATGCTGCTCGACGTCGTCTGCGAGGTCGTCCAGCCGACGCTCATGTCCGACATCGTCGGCCGGGGTATCCAGACGGGCAACATCCCCTTCATCCTCGGCGTCGGCGCGCTGATGATCCTCTTCGCGCTGCTCGCGATCGTCGCGGGCTTCGGCAACGCGCGCCATTCCGCCAGGGCGGGCGTCG
Organism: Anaerotruncus sp.; assembly: GCF_057433415.1. NCBI lineage: Bacteria > Bacillati > Bacillota > Clostridia > Eubacteriales > Oscillospiraceae > Anaerotruncus > Anaerotruncus sp. Next base: position 12,970 of record NZ_DBMDHH010000025.1, read on the forward strand.
GCTTTGCAGCCGGTCTGCGCCGCGGCCTTTTCGAGAAGGTGCAGACCTTCTCCTTCAAGAACATCGACGACTTCTCCACCGCCTCCCTCGCCACCCGTCTCACCAACGACGTGACGCTTCTTCAGAACGCGGGCATCATGAGCCTGCGCCTCATGATCCGCGCGCCGCTCATGTTCGTCTTCGCGATGATCATGGCGCTGCGGATGAACGCCCGGCTGGCGGTCGTGCTCGTCGTCATCATCCCCACCCTGCTGCTCGCGCTCGGCTTCATCATCAAGACGGCCCTGCCCCTCTTCAACCAGATGCAGGCGCGCATGGACGCCCTCAACGGCAGCGTGCGGGAGAACCTCACCAACGTGCGCGTCGTCAAGTCGTTCGTGCAGCAGGACTATGAGAAACGGAAGTTCAAATCCGCCAACGACGCCCTCACCGGCGCCTCCCTGCGCGCGATGAACGTCGTCATCTTCAACATGCCGGTTATGATGCTCGTCATGAACCTCGCCACCGTCTCGGTCATCTGGTTCGGCGGCGGGCAGGTCATCCGCGGGGAGCTCCAAGCCGCCCAGATGGTCGCCTTCATCAACTACATCTTCCAGATCCTCATGTCTCTCATGATGCTCTCGATGATGTTCGTCCTCTTCTCCCGCGCCTCCGCCTCCTACAAGCGCGTCATGGAGGTGCTGAACACCGAGGTCGACCTCACTGACGAGCAGGGCGCCGGCGAACGCCCGATTCGCGGCGACGTCACCTTCGAGCACGTCTCCTTCAAATACGACCCCGCCAACGGGGAAAACGTCCTGCGGGACATCACCCTCTCGGTCAAGGCCGGCCAGACGGTCGCCGTCATCGGCGGCACCGGCGCGGGCAAGAGCTCCCTCGTGCAGCTCATCCCCCGCCTCTACGACGCCACCGAGGGCCGCGTGCTGATCGACGGGCGCGACGTGCGGGAATACACCGTCGAGTCGCTGCGCAGCCAGGTCGGCATGGTGCTCCAGAAGAACACCCTCTTCTCGGGCTCGATCCGCGACAACCTCAAATGGGGCGACGAGCACGCCTCCGACGAGGAGGTCGAGGCGGCGGCAAAGGCCGCCCAGGCCCACGATTTCATCATGGGCTTCCCGAACGGCTACGACACCTGGATCGAGCAGGGGGGCGTCAACGTCTCGGGCGGGCAGAAGCAGCGGCTGTGCATCGCGCGCGCCCTGCTCAAAAAGCCGCCCATCCTCATCCTCGACGACTCGACCAGCGCCGTCGACACCGCCACCGAGCGCCGCATCCGCGACGCCTTCGACACCGAGCTGAGCGGCACCACCAAATTCATCATCGCCCAGCGCATCTCGTCGGTGAAGGACGCGGACCAGATCGTCATCCTCTCGGACGGCCAGATCGCCGACGTGGGCACCCACGACGAGCTGCTCGGGCGCAGCGAGGAATACCAGGAGATCTACTATTCCCAGCAGGAAAAGGAGGCGGATGCGTAATGCCTCATCGTAAAGTCGTCGTCCAGCAGAAGCCGAAGAACTTCGGCGCGGCGGTCAAATTCGTGTGGGGATACCTGCGCCGCCGCAAATCGGCGCTCTTCCTCGCGGCGGTCATGGTCCTGCTCAACATCGGCGCTTCGCTGGCGGGCACCGCCATGCTCCAGCCGATCATCGACAACTTCCTCGAGCCGGTCGTGGCCATCCCCGTCGCCGCGCGGTTCGCCGGCCTCTTCAAGGGGATCATCACCCTTCTGTGCATCTACCTCGTCGCGGTTTGCGCGAGCTACCTGCAAACCCGCCTGATGCTCACCGTCACCCAGCGTTCGATCAACGACCTGCGGCGGGAGCTCTTCGACCACCTGCAGGACCTCTCGGTCCGCTACTACGACACCCACACCCACGGCGAGATGATGAGCCGCTTCTCCAACGACGTGGACACCCTCAACGACGCGCTCGCCAACTCGCTGACCTCCCTCTTTTCGAGCGTCATCACGCTCGCGGGCATCCTCGGGCTCATGCTCTCCAAGAGCATCCAGCTCACCATCCTGACGCTGCTCATGACCCCGCTGATGTTCTTCGTCGCGGGCAGGCTCATGAAGGTGAGCAGCAAATATTTTATCGCCCAGCAGGCCAACCTCGGCCGCGTCAACGGCTATGTGGAGGAGATCATCACCGGCCAGAAGGTCGTCAAGGTCTTCTGCCACGAGCAGGACGCGCTTGAGGAGTTCGACCAGCTCAACGGCGAGCTCCAGGAGGCGGCCACCACCGCCCAGAGCTATTCCGGCCTCATGATGCCCGTCATGATGAACATCTCCACCGTCAACTACGCGCTCGTCGCCGCCATCGGCGGCATCCTCTCGATTTTCGGTTTTATCAGCGTCGGCGGGCTGGTCGTCTTCCTCCAGCTCACCCGCCAGTTCAGCCGCCCGATCAACGAGGCGTCCAGCCAGTACAATGCGGTCATCACCGCCATCGCGGGTGCGGAACGCATCTACGAGGTCATGCGCGAGCCGGTCGAGGAACCCGACCCCGCCCACGCCGCCGACCTCGTCCGCGACGGGCACGCCTTCTACTGGCAGCGCTACCGCGACGACGGCGCCCCCGCCGAGCGCGTCCCCGTGCGCGGGGACGTCCGGTTCGAGGACGTGACCTTCGGCTACGCCCCCGAAAAGACCGTGCTCCGCCACATTTCCCTCTACGCGAAGCCCGGCCAGAAGATCGCCTTCGTCGGCTCCACCGGCGCGGGCAAGACGACCGTCACCAACCTGCTCACCCGCTTCTACGACATCGCGGAGGGCCGCATCACGATCGACGGCATCGACATCCGCCAGATCAAGAAGGACAGTCTGCGCCGGTCGCTCGCGATGGTGCTTCAGGACACCCACCTCTTCACCGGGACCGTGCGGGACAACATCCGCTACGGACGCCCCGACGCCACCGACGAGGAGGTCGAACAGGCCGCGCGGCTCGCGTCGGCGCACTCCTTCATCATGCGCCTGCCCCACGGCTACGACACGGTGATCGAGGGGGACGGCGCAAACCTCAGCCAGGGCCAGCGCCAGCTGCTCAACATTGCGCGCGCCGCCTGCGCCGACGCGCCCATCCTCATCCTCGACGAGGCGACCAGCTCGGTCGACACCCGCACCGAGCGCCACATCGAGCATGGCCTCGACCGGCTCATGGAGGGCCGCACCACCTTCGTCATCGCCCACCGCCTCTCGACCGTCCGCAACTCGAACGCCATCATGGTGCTCGAACAGGGTGAGATCATCGAGCGCGGCAGCCATGACGACCTGCTCGCCCTGCACGGCCGCTACTACCAGCTCTATACCGGCGTGGCGGAGCTCGACTAAGGCCAAAGGGGGCTTTCGAGAAAGCCCCCTTTGGAAACCCCCAAAGCTTTTGGCGCAGGCACGGCGCCCTGCCTCCCGGCAGCGCGCCGCCCGTGACGCAAGAATCCCCCTGCCGGCCATTGGCCGGCAGGGGGATTCTTCATTCTAGATGAGCGGCTTATTGAAGAGGAAGAGGTCCGCGTAGCTGCCGTCCTTGAAGCGGTATCCGTTTTTCGTCGTGCCGATGTGCTCGAACCCGAGGCGTTCATAGAGCTTGATCGCCGCCGTATTGGTGCAGACGACGGCGTTGAACTGGAGTCCCACGAATCCGCACGCCGGGCACATCTCCAGCGAATGACGCACCAGCTTTTCCCCCACGCCGAGGCCCCGCGCCCCGGACGCCACCCCGTAGGAGGCGTTTGCGATATGTCCGCAGCGCCCCGCGTTGTTGGGATGCAGGATGTAGAGCCCCAGCACCTTCCCGTCCGCTTCGGCGACCCCGGTGAAGGACTGCGCCGCGAAAAACTCCCGCGCCTCCTCCTCCGTAAAGGGCCTGTCCTGCGGAAAGCTGTTCCCCTCCTCGACGATCCCGTTCCAGATGGCGGTCATCGCCGGGAGATCGGCGTCGGTGAACTTCCTCACGGTCACTTGCATTGTCAAAACCCCTTTCAGACGGGGGAATTATACACCTTTTTCAGAGGACATGCAACTGTTTTAAGGATTCCACGCAGTCCGCGTAGCCCTGCCGGTAGAGGTATTCCGCCTCCGCGCTTTCCGCGTCGGCAAGAGCCGCCAGCAGGTCATGGACGAAAAAATGGTCGTTGGGATGGACGTTTTGCAGGCAGGCCGCCTCACAGTCGTCCAGCCGCCCGCGCAAAAGGCGGCTCTCCCCGCTCTCCCGGAATCGCTGGTGCGCCCGCTCGTACATCGCGCCCAGATATTCTTCAAATTCTTCCGACAGCATGGCGCAACCCCTCCTGATATGATATAATGATATTTACCTTAGAGTAGAATATTTGGTATTAGCTTTTAGCTTAATTGTATTATATTCGCTAAGAGCTTATTTGTCAAGGGGATTTTGATATGCTGGACAAAGAAATTTTTGGGCAGAGAATCCGCGCCCTCCGGACGAAATGCGCCGTTCCCCAAGCCGCGCTTGCGGAGCTTCTTCAGGTTTCCTGCGTGCAGATCAGCGACATGGAACGTGGAAAGAAAGCCACCTCGCTGGAACGGCTGGTGCTGCTCTCCGACTACTTCGGGGTGTCCACCGACTACCTGCTGGGCCTGACGGAGAACCCCGAACGGGCGCAGTAGGCGTCCTCTTGCTGATACCTCGGCATTTGTCTTCTTTCCGCGGCTGGCGGACTCCACGCGACGGGGGATTCTCAAGGGGGCGAGCTTTGCGCCCCCATCTTCTTCAAGTGAGCCCCCTTGAGCGCCCTTCTTTCGTCCATTTCTTGGGCGATCAAGAAATGGACCCGCCTGCCGGGGCGGAACCCGGCAATCCCTGCCGCCGAAGGCGGCACAACAAAAGCGCCCTGTAGGGGCGCGAAGAAAGCCCCGCGACCGCCGGTCGGAAAATCTAAAACTGATTAAAAAAGGGACGCACCCAGCCGGGCGCGTCCCTTTCCTATTATGAAACAGCCTTGATTGCCAAATCATCATTTTCCATGACTGCCTCGAGCCGGGTGCCGGGGGCAAGGTCCTCGGCGATGATCATGCGGGCGAGGAGCGTTTCGAGCTTGTGCTGGAGGAACCGCTTGAGGGGGCGCGCCCCGTAGACGGGGTCGTAGCCCTGGTCGACGATATACTCCTTCGCCTCGGGCGAGAGGGCCAGGGTGAGCTGCTTATCGGCGAGGCGCTTTTGCAGGTCGGCCATGAGCAGGTCGACGATCTGCGCGATCTCGGATTTTTGCAGCGGCTTATAGAAGACGATCTCGTCGAGGCGGTTGAGGAACTCGGGGCGGAACTGCTGCTTGAGCAGCCCGTCCACCGCCTTGCGGGCCTCCTCGGTGATCCGGCCGTCTTCGTCGATCCCCTCGAGGATGTAGGGCGAGCCGAGGTTGGAGGTCAGGATGATGATCGTATTTTTAAAGTCCACGGTGCGGCCCTGGCTGTCGGTGATGCGGCCGTCGTCGAGCACCTGGAGCAGGATATTGAAGACGTCGGGATGGGCCTTTTCGATCTCGTCGAAGAGGACGACCGAGTAGGGCTTGCGGCGCACCGCCTCGGTGAGCTGGCCGCCCTCCTCGTAGCCGACGTATCCCGGAGGCGCGCCGATCAGGCGGCTGACCGAGAATTTCTCCATGTATTCGCTCATATCGATGCGCACGATGTTGCGCTCATCGTCGAAGAGCGCCTGCGCGAGCGCCTTGGCGAGCTCGGTCTTGCCGACGCCCGTCGGGCCGAGGAAGAGGAAGGAGCCGATCGGGCGGCCCTGGTCCTGGATGCCCGCGCGGGAGCGTAAAATCGCTTCGCTGACGGTGGTGACCGCCTCGTCCTGACCGATGACCCGCTCATGCAGGATGCTCTCCATATGGAGCAGCTTCTGCCGCTCCCCCTCCATCAGCCGCGCCACGGGGATGCCCGTCCAGCGGCCGACGATCCGCGCGATCTCCTCCTCGGTGACGCGGTCGCGCAGGAGGGTGGAGTCCTTCTCCGCCGCGCCCGCGAGCTTTTCCTCCTCCTCCAGTTCCTTCTGGAGGGCGGGGAGCTTGCCGTATTTGAGCTCGGCGGCGCGGTTGAGGTCGTATTCCCGTTCGGCCTTCTCGATGTCCGCGTTCACCTGCTCGAGCTCCTCACGCAGCCTCTGCACCTTGGTGATCGCGTTCTTTTCGTTCTCCCAGCGGGCCTTCATCGCCTTGAACCGCTCGCGCATTTCCGCGAGTTCCCGCTGGATCTCCTGCAAATGCTCCCTGGAAATCTGGTCGGTCTCCTTTTTGAGCGCCGCCTCCTCGATCTCATGCTGCATGATCTTGCGGGAGAGGTCGTCGAGCTCGGACGGCATCGAGTCCATCTCGGTGCGGATCATCGCGCACGCCTCGTCCACAAGGTCGATCGCCTTGTCGGGCAGGAAGCGGTCGGTGATGTATCGGTTGGAGAGGACCGCCGCCGCGATGAGCGCCTGGTCCTGGATTTTGACGCCGTGGAACACCTCGTAGCGCTCCTTGAGCCCGCGCAGGATCGAGATCGTGTCCTCGACGGTCGGCTCGTTCACCAGCACCGGCTGGAACCGGCGTTCGAGCGCGGCGTCCTTTTCGATGTACTGGCGGTACTCGTTGAGGGTGGTCGCGCCGATGCAGTGCAGTTCGCCGCGCGCGAGCATCGGCTTTAAGAGGTTGCCCGCGTCCATCGAGCCCTCCGTCTTGCCCGCGCCCACGATGGTGTGCAGCTCGTCGATGAAGAGGATAATCCTGCCCTCGCTCTTCTTGATCTCCTGCAATACCGCCTTGAGGCGCTCCTCAAATTCGCCGCGGAATTTCGCGCCCGCGATCAGCGCGCCCATGTCGAGCGAAAAGATCGTGCGGTCCTTGAGGTTTTCGGGCACGTCCCCGCGCACGATGCGCAGCGCGAGTCCCTCGGCGATGGCCGTCTTGCCGACGCCCGGCTCGCCGATGAGGACGGGGTTGTTCTTCGTCTTGCGCGAGAGGATGCGGATGACGTTGCGGATCTCGTTGTCGCGGCCGATGACCGGGTCGAGCTTCTGGCTGCGCGCCTGCTCGACGAGGTCGGTGCCGTACTTTTTCAGCGCGTCATAGGTGTCCTCCGGGGTGTCGGAGGTGACGCGGGTGTTGCCGCGCACGCTCACCAGCGCCGAGAGGAAGCCGTCCTTCGTCAGGCGGAAGCGTGAAAGGAGCTGCCCCAGCGCGCCGTTCGGGTTTTCGAGCAGCGCGAGCATGACGTGCTCGACCGAGACGTATTCGTCCTTCATCCGGTCGGCGAGCTTTTCCGCCTGGACCAGCGCGCGGTCGACCTCCTGCGAGACGTAGATTTTGCCCTGCTCGCGGCCGGGCCCGGAGACGCGCGGCAACCGCTCGACCTCGGCGCGCACGTCGGAGAGCAGCGCGGCGGGGTCGATCTCCATCTTTTTGAGCATCTGGCCGATGAGGCCGTCCTCCTGCGCGATCAGTGCGTAGAGCAGATGCTGCTGTTCGATCTGCATGTTCTGGTATTCGGTCGCGAGGTCCTGCGCGCTTTGCAGCGCCTCGAGCGACTTCTGGGTGAATTTCTGAGCGTTCATAGACACCCTCCTCCTTTATGTGAAAGCTGTTTGATACGGTGTTTTAGCACTCTATTACTTTGAGTGCTAACTATATAGTACCCCAAACCGCAGGGGAAATCAAGTACAAATTGTAAACATTTTTCCTGTGAATTGTGCCTGGTTTTTTCCCAATTCCCGGCGAATTTGAACGGTTTCTGAACTTTGCCCCCCGGCGGTTGACGGGGGCCGGATTTGGGGATATCATAGGATTACACCAAAATTTTCATCTGTAAGAAGGGATTTCATATGAAGCGTTCCGTTCTCGCCGCCGCGCTCGCGCTGGCCTGCGCGCTCTCCCTCGCGGCCCCCGCCTTCGCCGCGGAAAAAGCCCCCTCCCTCGCGGGCGACTCCAAGACGACCGCTGTCGCCAGGGTCTATGAATACGACCCCCACCGCTACCTCGCAAACGGCAATTCGGTCTACGGCAACACGCTGACCGTCGCCGCGGACGAGCGGGTCTACGACGACTCGGGCAAGCTGTGGCGGGTCACCGATTCCTCCGTCTTCTACGACTCCTCCGCCTTCCGCTGCTCGGTCAAGACGACCGCCAACGCGATGAACGCGCGGTCGGTCCGCCAGTCGGACGAGCCGATTGTCGGGGCGGGCGCCTGCTTTGTCGTGACCCTCTCGAAGGACGGGATGTACGACAACACCGGCATCGGCTTCACGGTGACCTATACCGCCGTCAAGGACACCGCCCTGCCCGTCTCCCCGCTCGGCGCGAACACCGGTACGGCCTCCGAGCTGGCGGTCAAAAGCGGCGCGAAGATCGTCATCGACTACACGCTGCGCATCACCGAGGACACCCTCTTCCCCTCCTCCTACCTGAAAACCAGCCCCGACTGGTACGGCGACCTCTTCTATTTCAAGGACGTCGAGCACCCGATCGGCGCGGAGGACATCGTCCTCACCCCGACCCAGGAGGGGGACAGCGACTACACCTGGGAGGACGAGGACATCATCGTCGCCGAGCTCTCCGGCTCGGACATCTTCTACGCGCCCAAGCTTTCGACCCGTCGCGCCGACACCGGCCGCAACCACACGGCCCCTCTCGGGGAGATGTACACCCGCTTCTTCCGCGGCAACCCCGACGCGAAGGGCGGCACGCTCACCCTCACGAACCCCTACCTCACCTTCGACGGCGAGGAGACGGTCCCCCACAGGCAGATCCACATCTATGAGGCGACCGAAGCCGGCGACCTCAAGGACGTGACCAGCCGCTTCAAGTACACCGCCGATTCCGACGGGCGCGGGGCGTTCTCGGCAAAGGTCCGGACGCTCGGCAACTATATCATTACCGCCGGGGCTCTCTGAAAGCAATAAGCAAGGCCCGGATTTCATGCGAAATCCGGGCCTTTTTACCACCGTGCATATCACTTCGTTTTTACCTGGAGGGACTGCGCCATCTTCTTGAGGGCGGCGCGGTCGGCCTGATCGTCGGCAGTGATAAAGATGTGCATCATGTTGCCGCCCTTCAGCGTCGTGAGCGTCTCCACGCGATTGCCGGAGGCGGACCAGACGACCGACTTTCCGAGGATGGCGCCCTTGCTCTGCGTACCGTAGGGCTTCCCGTCCGTCGAAGGGTGGAAGCCCAGATAGATGCCCATCGACGGGGCCGATGTGCCCAGCGGGGTCACTTTATCGATGTAGTAGACCAAAAAATCTACGCCGAACTGCTCGATCACCACATAATCCTTGTCGAGGCTGATCTGGTATCCCGCGGCATCCAGCGTCTCCCTGCGGGCGTCGGTGTTCAGCATCCGTTCCCCCGGCTTCAGCGTGGCAATCACCCGGTCGCAGAGCGCACGGCATTGATCGGGGGAGCGGTAGGCCTCGGGCGTGACCAGAAAAGAGAGCATAATGAGTCCGTTGTCGGCGGTCCGCACCACCACGGCACTGACGAGGATCGCTTCACCCTGTGGGTCTGTCGCGGGGATTTTGAGCTTTGCCGCCGAAAAACCGGGCTCCGAGCAGGCCAGCTCATAACCGAACTCCGCGTCCTCCCAGTTGGATGAAAAGATGATTTCCAGATCCTTTACAAAATCGCCGGTGGAATAGCAGAACATCTCCTGCGCATACACAACCAACTCCGCGCCGCCGATATTTTCCGACATCAGCCGGGTCTCGCGCGCAGAGGAGGACATGGGTCCCATGATATCGGGCTGCATCGCCGCGTCCTCGGTTCCGGCCGGCATCCGGATGGTCAGCCGGCCGTCGAGCACAGAATAGGGCTCCTTCCGCAGTGCGCGGTTAAAGAGGGAATCGGCTTCCTGCGCCGACACGGCCTGCCCGGGCAGAAGCAGGAAGAGCGCCAGCAAAACGGAGAAAAACTTTTTGAACATCAGAACCCCTCCCAACTGATCGGCGTTGTGTCTTTACTGTCAATATATCAGATTCACGCGGGAAAAGATAGCGCAAGACTGCACAAAATAATGGCGTAAACGTATGGGTCCCGGGGAGGCGTGAGAACTAAAACATCCGCCGGTTTAGCCGGCGGATGTTTTTTCTTTATGCTTTACGCCTTGCCGACCGAGCCGAAGAGCTCCATCTTCTCCTTGACGGTCGCCTTGATCGCGTCGCAGCCGGGCGCGAGCAGCTTGCGGGGGTCGAAGCCCTTGCCCTGCCGGTCCTTGCCCTCTTCGATATACCCGCGGGTCGCGGCGGCGAAGGAGAGCTGGCACTCGGTGTTGACGTTGATCTTGCTGACGCCCAGCGAGATCGCCTTTTTGATCATGTCGGCCGGGATGCCCGTGCCGCCGTGAAGGACGAGCGGCATCGACGGGTTCAGCTTCTGGATTTCGCTGAGCACCTCGAAGTTGAGGCCCTTCCAGTTTTCAGGATACTGGCCGTGGATGTTGCCGATGCCCGCCGCCAGCATCGTCACGCCGAGGTCGGCGATGCGCTTGCACTCGGCGGGGTCCGCGACCTCGCCGCCGCCCACGACGCCGTCCTCCTCGCCGCCGATCGCGCCGACCTCGCACTCGACCGAAATGCCCTTGGAAGCGGCCAGCGCGATAATCTCCTTGCTCTTTTCAATGTTCTCCTCGATCGGATAGTGGGAGCCGTCGAACATGACCGACGAGAAGCCCGCCGCGATCGCCTTTTTGGCGCCCTCATAGCTGCCGTGGTCGAGGTGCAGCGCCACCGGCACGGTGATGCCGAGGCTTTCGACCATCGCTTTGGTCATCGCCGCGACCGTCTCGAAGCCGCACATATATTTGCCCGCGCCCTCGGAGACGCCGAGAATGATGGGGGAATTGCATTCCTGCGCCGCGAGCAGGGCCATCTTGGTCCACTCAAGGTTATTGATGTTGAACTGCCCGACCGCGTAATGTCCCTCATGGGCCCTGGTAAGCATGTCCTTCGCCGATACTAACATGTTTCGTCCTCCTCGATCATATGTTGGAATGGTACGTCCCGCGCCCGCCGGACGCGGGCGCGGTTGTGCAATGGTTCTATTATATGGGATTATTTGCAAAAAATCAAATTTTTTTGCGCGCGGGCGCGCCGTTGACGCGCCCGCGCGCAAAATGCTATGATGTTTCCGGGACTTCCCGGGAACACGCTGGGAGGATGACATGGAAAAACTTGCGGAAGGGATCGCAACGCTCAACCAACTGGTCGGCGGCTTCGTGTGGGGGCCCGTCATGATCGGCTTCCTGCTGCTCGCGGGCCTCTATTTCACGGTCGGCACCGGTTTTTTCCAATTCCGGCGGTTCGGGCTGTGGCTGCGCGGCACCCTTTTCGCCATCTTCCGCAGCCCCGATGTGCGCGACCGGCGCGATCCCGGCGCGATCTCCCAGTTCCAGGCGCTCGCCACCGCGCTGGCGGGCACCATCGGCACCGGCAACATCGTCGGCGTGGCCACCGCGATCACAGCGGGCGGGCCGGGGGCCATCTTCTGGATGTGGATCTCCGCGCTCGTCGGCATGATGACCAAATACGCCGAAAACGTCCTCGGCAACCGCTACCGCTACCGCGACGCCCAGGGCAAATGGGTCGGCGGGCCGATGGTCTACATCGAGCGGGGGCTCGGCTGCCGCTGGCTCGCGGTCCTCTTCGCCGTCTTCTGCGCGGCCGCCTCCTTCGGCATCGGCAACATGACCCAGGCCAACTCCATTTCGGGGGCGCTCGCCTCCTCCTTCGGCCTCTCCCCGCTCGCCGTCGGCATCGCCGTCGCCACCCTCGCCGGGGTGGTCATCCTCGGCGGCATCAAGCGGCTCGCCTCGGTCACGGAGCGCCTCGTGCCCTTCATGGCGGTCACCTACACCCTCGGCGGCGTTCTCATCATCTGCCTCAACTGGCGCGGCATCCCCGCCGCCTTCTCCGCCATCCTCTCCGACGCGTTCACCCTGCGGGCCGCGGGGGGAGGCGCGGTGGGATTCATCCTCTCGGACGCCGTCCGCTACGGCGTGGCGCGCGGGGTCTTCACCAACGAGGCCGGGCTCGGCAGCTCGGTCATCGTCAATTCCGCCTCCAACGTGAAGGAACCCGTCCGCCAGGGGATGTGGGGAATCTTCGAGGTCTTTTTCGACACGATCGTCATGTGCACGATCACCGCTCTGGCCATCCTCACCTCGGGCGCGCACCTGCTCGGCGGGGACGGCGCGGAGCTCGCCATCGCCGCCTTTTCCAGCGGCTTCGGCCGGTTCGGCGGGGTGTTCATCACGCTGGCCGTCTGCTGCTTCGCCTTCGCCACCATCCTCGGCTGGTCCTACTACGGCGAACGCGCCGTCGACTACCTCTTCGGCGCACGCGCCCGCATCGGCTACCGCCTCTGCTTCATCGGCATGACCGTCGTCGGCTGCGTGGGCAGCCTCCAGCTCGTCTGGAGCGTCTCCGACACCTTCAACGGCCTCATGGCCCTGCCCAACCTGATCGCGGTGCTGCTGCTCTCCCCGGAGGTGTTCGCCGCCACCCGCGACTACCTCGGACGTATCAAAAAAGGAGGACCCTCCCATGAAATACGACGTCATTCTGCTCGACGCGGATGAGACCCTCTTCGACTACCGGCGGGCTGCCCGCGAGGCCCTCGCGGGCACCTGCGCCGCCTTCGGCGTCCCCTTCAACGAAGAGGTCCACGCCCGCTACCACGCGATCAACGACGCGCTCTGGAGGCTCTACGAGCAGGGCGGCACCACGCAGGAGGCCCTGCGGGTCGGGCGGTTCGAGCGGCTCGCCGCCGCGCTCGGCGCGTCCTTCGACCCCGCCGCCTTCAACGCCGCCTACACCGCCGCGCTCGGCGAGGGGGCCTATCTGCGCGAGGGCGCGCTCGAACTCTGCCGGGCGCTTTTTGGAAAGCGCCCCCTCTACATCGCCACCAACGGCCTTGTCGCGACCCAGAAGCGGCGGCTCGAAAAGTCCCCCCTGCGCCCGCTCGTCTCGGACATGTTCATCTCGGAGGAGATCGGCTTCCAAAAGCCGCGCAAGGAATATTTCGACGCGGTGCTCGCGGCAGTCGGGAACCCCGACCCCTCCCGCGTCATCCTGCTGGGCGACTCGCTCACCTCCGACATGGCGGGCGGCAGAAACGCCGGCGTCGCCACCTGCTGGCTCGCGCCGGAGGACGCCGTCGACACGGTCGGCTGCGACTACCGCGTCTCCGCCCTCCCCGATTTCATCCCCATCGCGCTGGCGTAGCGCGCTGCAAAACGCAAAAAAACAGGCGGACGCGACTGCGTCCGCCTGTTTTTCATTCCGTTCAGTCCCGGTCGCTCCGGTAGGCGCCGAGCAGCCGGAAGTCCTTGGCCCCGGCGGAGATCTCCGCGAGCACGCCGCGCACGTCGTCGCTGTCGACGTCCCCCTCGAAGTCGAGGTAGAAGCGGTAGCTCCACAGCTCCTCGGGGATGGGCCGGGACTCGATCTTCACAAGGTTGATCCGCCGGTCGGCGAAGTGCCGTAGGGTGTTGTAGAGGGTGCCCGATTCGTTGTCGAGCGAGAAGGCGAGACTCACCTTGTCCGCCCCGGCGGGCGCGAGCGCGCGCCCGATGACGATGAAGCGGGTCGCGTTGTGGCGGCTGTTCTCGATCGCCGGGGCGATGATCCTGAGCCCATAGAGGGCGGCCGCGCGTTCGCTCGCGATCGCCGCCTTGGCGGGGTCGCCCCCGTCGGCCACCAGGCGGGCGCTTTCGGCGGTGCTGTGGAACACGGCCTGTTCCCAGCCGGGGTGCTCCGCCAGAAAGCGGCTGCTCTGCTCGAGGCCCTGCTCGTGGGAATAGACGGCGCGCACCGTGTCGAGCGTCGCGCCCGCCACGCCCACGAGGTTCTGATGGATGCGCAGGCGGCGCTCCCCGACGATGAAGAAGCCGTAGCCGCCCAGCAGGTCGTATACCCGCGTGATCGCGCCGGTGGAGGAGTTCTCGATCGGCAGCACGCCGTAGTCGATCTCCCCGTCCCGCAGCGCGGTGAAGACGTCCTCGAACTCGGCGCAGGCGGTCCGCTCCCGGTCCTCGCCGAAGTAGTCGGCAAGCGCCTGCTCGGAGAAGGAGCCCGGCGCGCCGTAGTACCCTACCTTCCCGGTCAGCGGGGCCGCCTCACGCGGCAGCGCGCCGCCGATGTCCCGCCGCTGGGCCGCCCGGCTGATCGCCATCACCGCGTTCATAAACCGTTCCGCCTCGGCCGCGTAGTCCGGGTCCCGCAGCCGCGCGACCGCCTTATCGAGCACCACGCGCTCCCGGTCCCGCTGCAGGACCTGCATGTTCCGCGCCTTTTTAAACCGCGCGACCTCGCGCACCACGTCCATCCGCCGCTCAAAGAGCGGGATCAGCTGGGAATCGATCTCGTCGATCTCCCGCCGGTAGCCTGCCAAATCCTCCATAAGTACCTCCCTGCGGCTTTCTTTCAAGAAAGCCCGCCAAAGAACTTTTGATTAGATATGCCGCGGCGAACCGCCTGACGCTCGCGGCGTACGAATGGGGCCTTGCCGCACGGGCGGCGGGTTGGGCTGGGGCGGCGGTTCGCCTGAACCCCAGTTTTCGCCAGGCCTTTTTCAAAAGGCCGCTTTTTACAACCGTCCGTTCCCCCGCATCCCTACAGCTCCCTGCCGACGGCGTGGGCGATGGCTCGCAGCTCCTTGACGAGCTCGCCGTAGACGCTCGGGCGGATCGACTGCTGGCCGTCGCAGAGGGCGTTGGCGGGGTCGTTGTGCACCTCGATGATCAGCCCGTCTGTGCCGACGGCGACGGCCGCCTTGGCGAGCGGGTCGACCATCCACCACTTGCCGCTCGCGTGGCTGGGGTCGACGACGACGGGCAGGTGGCTGAGCTTTTTGACCGCCGGGATCGCCGAGAGGTCGAGGGTGTTGCGGGTGTAGGTCTCGAAGGTGCGGATGCCCCGCTCGCAGAGGATGATGTTCTCGTTGCCGCCCGCCATGATGTATTCGGCGCTCATCAGCCATTCCTCGATCGTGGCGGAAAGGCCGCGCTTGAGGAGGATGGGCTTGTGGGTGTGGCCGAGCTCCTTGAGCAGCTCGAAGTTCTGCATGTTGCGCGCGCCCACCTGGATGACGTCCACGTCCTCCGCGAAGAGCTCGATGTCGTAGGGGGACATGATCTCGGTCACGATCGGAAGTCCCGTCTTGGCGCGGGCCTCCTTGAGCAGCCTCAGGCCGTCGTACTTGAGTCCCTGGAACGCATAGGGGGAGGTGCGGGGCTTGAACGCGCCGCCGCGCAGGAAATCCGCGCCCATCTCCTTAACCTGCTCCGCGATGCCGCAGATCTGCTCCTCGCTCTCGACCGAGCAGGGCCCCGCCATCATCGTGATCTTTTTGCCGCCGATCTCGCGGCCCCCCGCCTTCACGACGGTCGGGTCGGGATGGAACATGCGGTTGGCCTTTTTGAACGGCTCGGCGACGTGCATGACGCGCTCGACGTTGCGGTTTGCCTCGATCCAAGTCGGGTCGATCTTGCTCGTGTCGCCCACGAGGCCGAGGATGATCAGGTCCTTGCCGATGACCGGGTTGACCTCCACGCCCCGGCTGGTGAGCGCGTCGGTGAGCTTGTCGATCTCCTGCTGCGGGGTTCGGGGTCTCATAATGACGATCATTGCGGTTGCCTCCAATAAATTTGATTTTACGCAAGGGTCCGTCATCCGCGCATACAAAAAGAGGACCCATTGCGTCAATGAGTCCTCTGGATATATTCCCTGCGATCAGCCGCGCGGAACTATCTGCTCATCAAACACAATCTTTTTCCATAGCCAAAAAAGCCGGTGCTAAAGGAAAAGCCCCAGCTAAAAAAGCCGAAAAATCGATTCTGTTTGAGGGTGAGCTTGTTCATGGCTTCCTCCGCGTGTCTGGTTTGGTTGTTTTCATTATAATCGAATTGCACAATCTGTCAAGGCATTTTTTGAAATTTTTCACAGCGGCCCGTCCCACAGGCACACAAAAAAGGCCCCGGCGCACTGCGCCGGGGCCTTTGGGGTGCGGGGTTTCGCGGGATTAATACATGCCGCCCATGCCGCCCGCGGGAGCCGCGGGGACCGGGTTCTCTTCCTTCTCGTCCGAGACGAGGCTCTCGGTGGTGAGGACCATCGCCGCCACGGAAGCGGCGTTCTGGATCGCGCTGCGGGTGACCTTGGTCGGGTCGACGATGCCCAGCTCGATCATGTCGCCGTAGGTCTCCTTGGCGAAGTCGAAGCCGTAGCCGACCTTGCGGGTGCGGCGGAGCTTGTCGATGATGACCGAGCCCTCCATGCCGGCGTTCTCGGCGATCTGGCGGATGGGCTCCTCCAGCGCGCGGCGGACGATGCGGGCGCCGGTCTTCTCGTCGCCGTCGAGGCCCGGGATGAGCTTTTCGACCGCCGGGATGGTGTTGAGCAGCGCCACGCCGCCGCCGGCGACGATGCCTTCCTCAACAGCCGCCTTGGTCGCGGACAGGGCGTCCTCGATGCGCAGCTTCTTTTCCTTCATCTCGATCTCGGTGGCAGCGCCGACGCGGATGACCGCGACGCCGCCGGAGAGCTTCGCCAGGCGCTCCTGGAGCTTCTCCTTGTCGTAATCGCTGGTGGTCGTCTCGATCTGGGCGCGGATCTGCGCGATGCGGTCCTTGATGGCCTTCTTGTCGCCCATGCCGTCGACGATGATCGTGTTCTCCTTCTGGATCTTGACCTGGCGCGCGCGGCCGAGCTGGTTCAGTTGGGTCTCCTTCAGCTCGAGGCCGACCTCTTCGCTGATGACCTGGCCGCCGGTCAGGATGGCGATATCCTGGAGCATCTCCTTGCGGCGGTCGCCAAAGCCGGGGGCCTTGACCGCGACGCAGGTGAAGGTGCCGCGCAGGCGGTTGACGATGAGGGTGGAGAGCGCCTCGCCCTCGACGTCCTCAGCGATGATGAGCAGCTTCTTGCCGCCCTGGACCACCTGCTCGAGCAGGGGCAGGATCTCCTGGATGGAGGAGATTTTCTTGTCGGTGATGAGGATGTAGGCGTCGTCGAGGACGGCTTCCATCTTCTCGGTGTCGGTGACCATGTAGGGGGTGATATATCCGCGGTCGAACTGCATGCCCTCGACCACGTCGGTGTAGGTCTCGGCGGTCTTGGACTCCTCGATCGTGATGACGCCGTCGGCGGAAACCTTTTCCATCGCTTCGGAGATCAGTTCGCCGATGAACTCGTCGCCGGACGAGACGGACGCGACGCGCGCGATGTCCTTGCTGCCCTTGACCTTCTTGGAATTCTCCTTGAGCGACTCGACCGCCGCGTCGACCGCCTTGGCGATGCCCTTCTTGACCGCCATCGGGTTCGCGCCCGAGGTGACGTTCTTCATGCCCTCGCGCACCAGCGCCTGCGCCAGCAGGGTCGCGGTGGTGGTGCCGTCGCCGGCCGCGTCGTTGGTCTTGGTCGCGACCTCCTTGACCAGCTGCGCGCCCATGTTCTCATACGCGTCGGGCAGCTCGATCTCCTTGGCGATCGTCACGCCGTCGTTGGTGATGAGCGGGGCGCCGAACTTCTTGTCGAGCACGACGTTGCGGCCCTTGGGTCCCAGGGTGATCTTAACGGTGTCGGAAAGCTTGTCAATACCGGCCTGGAGCGCCTTGCGGGCATCCTCGCCATAGCAGATAACCTTAGCCATATTTATCAGTCTCCTATATCAAAATTTATTGTTCACAGGGCTGTGATCATTCCACGATCGCGAGGATGTCGTTCTGGCGCACGATGGTGTATTCCTCGCCGTCCACCTTGACCTGCGTGCCGGAATACTTGCTCATCAGGACCTTGTCGCCGACCTTGACGGTCATCTTGACTTCCTTACCGTCAACCAGGCCGCCCGGGCCGACCGCCAGAACTTCGGCGATTTCCGGTTTTTCCTTCGCGGAGCCCGCCAAAATGATGCCGCTCTTGGTGGTCTCTTCCGCTTCCGCCATCTTTGTGACAACTCTGTCTGCCAATGGTTTGATCGTCATGATGAATTCCTCCAGTTATTATAATAGTTTTTTGACAAATTTAAGGAGATTTGTTAGCACTCTTTCTCTCTGAGTGCTAAGACTATTCTAATACATTTTTTCTAAAAATCAAGCCCTTTTCCAAAAAATTTTCAATGTTAACATTTTGGTAACAATCGCCCGTCCGCGCCCCCAGTTTCTTGTAATGCGCGCCCGCTTCTGTTACAATGTCCCTGCAAGGGAGGTCAGGGCATGAAAGTAGTGGTTCTCGACGGATTTCTCGCGGGGTACGGCACGGGCGGCCTGCCGCTCGACCCCGCGCGCTTTACGGTGGAATGGTATGGCGACACCCCGCCCGGGCAGATCGCCGCGCGCATCGGAGACGCCGAAGCGGTCTTCACCAACCGCGCGCCCCTCACCGCGGAGACCTTCGCCGCCTGTCCGCGCCTGCGGTTCGCGGGCACCTTCGGCACCGGCTACAACATGATCGACCTCGAGGCGGCGCGCCGCGCGGGCGTGACGGTCCGCAACGTGCCCTCCTACAGCACGATGGCGGTCGCGCAGAGCACCATCTCGCTGCTCCTCTCGATCGCCTGCGCCACCCCGGAGCACGCCCGCTACGTCCGCGAGGGCCGCTGGGTCTCCCCCACCGACCCGCAGGTCGCCGGGCGGCGGATGTTCGAGCTCGCGGGCAGAACGCTCGGCGTCATCGGCTACGGCGAGATCGGCCGCGCGGTGGCGAAGATCGCCGCCGCGCTCGGCATGGAGGTGCTCGCCTGCCGCCGCCGTCCCGCGTCCGGAGACGGCGCGGCCCGGATGGTCCCGCTCGGCGAGCTGCTCGCGAAATCGGACGTGGTGAGCATCCACTGCCCGCTGACCGACGAGACCCGCGGCATGGTGGACGCGGAGATGATCTCCCGCATGAAGCCGGGCGCGGTGCTGCTCAACACGGCGCGCGGCGCGATCCTCAACGAGCGGGACGTGGCCGACGCGCTCGACTCCGGCAGGCTCTACATGGCCGGGCTCGACGTGCTCTCCGAGGAGCCGCCCGCGCCCGGCCACCCGCTCGCCTTTCATCCGCGCGTCATCTGCACCCCGCATGTGAGCTGGATGCCCGTCGAGACGCGCGAACGTCTGCTGCGCCTCGCGGCCGAGAACCTCACGCGCTTCGCCGCCCAGGGAGGGCTTTGAAAATCCCCCCCTGAACCCCGCCAGGGAGGACTTTGAAAAGTCCCCCTGGACCCCGAAACTTTTGATGCGGGCAGGGCGCCGTCCCCTATCGCGCCACGCCGCCCGCGAGGTTCTTTCCCAAATAAAAATTTTCGCCCGCCTTTTTTAAAAGGCGGCGGGTGAGAAAACGCCCGGCACTCTTTCAGAGTGCCGGGCGTTTTCGAGGGCGGAGCCCTTTACCCGGGCCCGCAGGCCCTGCTTCAGGAGCATTTTCTTTGCTTCTTTCTTTTGCGATAGAAAAGAAAGAAGGTTCACACAAGGGCGCGCGCGCGGATGGTCGCAGTGGCCTTGAGCAGCGCGTAGAGCATCGCCACTTCGATCGGGAAGAGGAAGAGGTTCTTGATCACGCGCATGCCGACGAGCGCGACGAACGCCTGCCCGTACATCATCGACAGCCACAGCGGGTTGAGCAGGAAGGTGACCACCATCATGACGCTCAGATGCGCGGCTGCCGTGCGCCCGAGCGTGACCGGCTTGCGGTAGAGGATCAGCCCGTAGAGGAAGCCGCGCATGAATTCACTGATCGTGAACCCGGGGAAGAAGGCGCTTCCGTCGTTGCGGGTGAAGTACTTGAGGATGTCGATGGCCGCGCCCGCCAGCCCGGTGAGCACCGGGCCGAAGAGCATGCCGGCGGCCGCGATCGGCAGGAAGGTGAAACTCACGCGGATCAGCGCGCTTATGAAGATCGTGAACTGGTTGAGCAGCACCGACAGCGCCATGAGCATCGAGGTGCCCGTCAGCGAACGGACGCTGCGGATCTCCCGGGCCGACTCGGCGGTCAGGCGGGGAATCCCGCGCAGCTCCGCCGCAAGGGAAGAAAACCGATTCATCAAAAAAATAACCTCCTTTCATGTAACAGTCTCTTGCTACATGAAAAGAGGGCTCGCTCTTTGGATGCAGCAGCGGGATGCGGGACCGGCACCGCAAGGATTCCTTTTCGTCCGCCCGACAACTCCCCGTTCGGGCGGCACTTAACGCGCCGGTTCCTACTCTGCTATGAGTATGCTCCTATCATATCATATCCGCGAAAAAATGCAAGAGGGAACTTGCTTCCCTGCACCGTCAGCCCGACTGTCCGCGCGGGCCCTGGCAGCCCTCCCGCACCGCCATGAGGGTGCGCTCGTCCGGGTCCGCGAACACCTCGCCGGTGAAGCCGTTCACCACGACGACCCCGCCCTCCCGCAGGGTGAAGAGCCTCTCTCCCACCCGCGTCACGGCGGGCACCCCCATCGTGCGCGCGAGGATGCAGGCGTGGGACATCTGCGAGCCCCCGCTCGTGACGAGCGCGAGCACCCTGCCCCGCTCGATCCGCACCACCTCGCTGGGCAGCAGGTGGCGCGCCGCGAGCACCCACGGCTCCGGACCGCGCCCCGGCAGGTCCGCCTCCTTTTCGCCGCGCAACCTCCGCATGACCCCGTTGCACACGTCGGTCACGTCCGCGCTGCGTTCCCGCATGTAGGCGTCGTCCATCGCCGCCAGCATCTGCGCAAGTTCCCGTCCGGCTTCCTGCACCGCGTATTCCGCGGTCAGGCCCTGCCGGACGATCCGGTCGGTCACCCGGTCCTCGAAGTCGGGATCGGTCAGCATGATCCGATGGATTTCAAAAATGCGAGCCTCGTCGGGGCCCGCCTCCTCCTGCGCGCGCAGCTGCAGCGCGTCGAGGATGCCGAGCGTCTCCGCGCGCGCCGCCTCGAACCGCTCCAGCTCCACGCGGCTGTCGGCGGCCGGGCAGGGCCCCACCTGGCGCACCGAGTTGTCGAAGAAATGCAGCCGCCCGAACACGAGCCCGCCGCTCCCGCCGATGCCCGTGAGCCTCTCCATCGTCCATCCCTCCTCCCGTGTGAATTTTACAGTTTAAAGCGGTATTTCAATACATCGCCCGGATTTCTTCCATTATAGTGAGGCAAACCTGTTCTGTCAACAAAAACAGGGCGAAAAAAGCGGTTCCGGCCGAAACGCCCCGCCGGGAAAAGAAAGGGGCCCCGCGGTTTCGCGGGACCCCTGCTGCTTATTTTTGGGTGTAGGCGAGGTTGTCGAACACGGTGGCCTGGCTGATGATCCCATCGCCCTCGGTGTATTCGATCTTGACGCGGTCCCCCTCGCGGGTGAGCGCCAGCTCGTCTGAGACGAGCGCGGGGACCGTGAAGATCTTGTCGGGGTGCTCCGCGAGGATCATCTTGTAGACCGTATCCCCGCCGCTCACCTCCGAGGCGATGCGCTCGACCGTCCCGGTGACCACGGCCTGCTCCGAGGCGGGCGGCGCGACCCCCGCGATGCCCGAATTCTTGAGCCCCTGCTGGTAGTCGCGCAGCGCGAGCGGAATCGTCTCGCCCGTGCCGACGATCGAATAGTTGGCGACCGATACGAAGGCGTACTGCTTGATGAGGCGGCTCTGGTCCTTGAGCGCCATGAAGTAGGTCGGCTGGCCCTCGACGTTCAGGATGAGCGGGAAGGTCGCGTCGTAGCCCAGGTGCTGGACCTTGCCCTCCGCCGAGCCCTGCGCCGCCATCTCGGTCGCGCCCGGCATCTGGTAGACGATCGATTCCTTGGTGACCATGTCGACCATGATGAACCCGATCGCGCTGTCGTCCCCGCCCACGCTCGTCATGCCGGTGAAGAGGTAGCAGCGGTCGTTGTTGTAGATGATCATGTGCCCGGCCGAGGCGCGGTATTTGTCCTTGTCCGCGAAGTTGAGCCAGCCGCGCACGTACTCGCCCTTGTTGTTGATCTGGCGGATGATGAAGTCCTCCGGCTGGATGCGGTCGACCCATTCGGGGATCGTGTCGATCGTATACTTTTCCATCTCGCCGGTGGTCGCGTTGACCACCCACGCGCCCGTCGCCTCGGGGAGGCTGAAGCCGCGCCGGTTGCGGTAGGTCGTATAGATCCAGTAGGGCTGGCCGTCGTCGGCGATCTCAAAGGAGGGGTCGGTGATCCCGTCGAACCACGCCCCGAAGAAGCGGGTGTGCCTCGTCAGGTCGTGCAGCAGGTAGTTGCCCGGCTGGTATTTCACCTTGAAATTTTCGACGTACTGCACGTCGTTCACATCGGTGGCGGACACAAGGATATAGCCCGGGGTGCCCGACATGTTGGTCAGCCACTTGAAGAGGCCGGAATGGTAGAGCGGCACCGCCCACACGAGCTTGCCGTCCACCCGCTGGATCGTCGCGTCGTTGCTGCCCAGGCGCACCTGGCTGCCGAGCCCCGCGCGCTCGCCGAGCTTCTTGTCGGCCAGCCGCACGGCCAGCTCCTGGTCTACGACCGGCACCTGGTTGAGGTCGACCGCCTGCATGCTCGCGGAAAACTCGACCACCTCGGAGGTGCCGAGCTGGTCGCGGAAGGCCTTCCAGTTGAAGATGAAGGAGGAGCCGACCAGCACCACGATGAAAAACACCCACGGCAGCGCAAGCAGGAGCTTGGTCCAGCGGGGGAACTTCTCGTTTGGCACATAGTTGAACGGCCGTTCGCTGCGGTCGGTGAACTGGAAGGTCAGCTCCCCGAAATGCATGAGCGCCCACGCGCCGACATAGAGGGTGATGACCACCGCCCAGAAGAAGGCGCCGTCCGAATAGAAGAAGGGGTTGAGATTGGGCGCCTCAAAAAAGATATAGAGGCAGATGCCAAGGGTAATGACAAGGTAGGTAACCAGCTTGTACCGTTTGACCTTCACAGTCAGTCCTCACTTTCGATGCCGCATTTTGTATAGAGTATTCTATCACACTTTTCCTCAGCGCGAGAGGAAACCGGCAAATCTTAACAAAAGATTCATCTTTCTTCACAGTTTGTTCACGCATCGGTCGAGTCGTTTTCCCTCCCGCCGGAGGCGTCCTCCGGCTCGTCCGTTTTTTTGCGGCGCGGCGGCCCGATGCGGGAGACGTGCGCCCCGCGCAGCATGCCCGGCGCGCCGCGCCGGGCGGGCTTCTGCTTCTTCGAGCCCTGCGGGATGGGCGAGTCGGGCGCGCTGTAGCTCACCAGTTCCAGCGGCATGCCGCGGGCGGCCAGCCGCGCGTCGACGAACCGCCAGATGAGCATGTAGACCACCGAGAAGACGGGCACGCCCAAAAACATCCCGATGAACCCGTAGAGGCCGCCGAACAGCATGATCGCGAAGATGACCCAGAAGGCCGAAAGCCCCGTAGAGTCCCCGAGGATTTTGGGGCCGAGGATGTTGCCGTCGAACTGCTGGAGGATGAGGATGAAAACGAGGAACCACAGCGCCTTGATCGGCGCGTCGATCAGGATGATGAAAAACGAGGGGATCGCGCCGATAAACGGCCCGAAATAGGGGATAACGTTGGTGACCCCCACGATGACCGAAATGAGCATCGCGTTGGGCATCTTGAAGAGGGTCATCCCCAAAAAGCAGAGGATGCCGATGATGAGGGAGTCGAGGATCTTCCCGCTGATGAAGCCGCCGAACACCCGGTTGGCCTCGGCGGTCAGGTCGAGCAGCCAGTCGGCGCGCTGCTGCGGAAGGATGGCGTACCAAACCTTTTTGCAGCCCGCGCAGAACCGCTCCTTGTCGAGCAGCATGTAGACCGAGATGATGATGCCCACCACCGTGCTGAGGAGCCCCGACGCAAAGCTGGTGGACGCCGAGACGAGCCAGGGAAGCAGCTGCTTCATCATCGAGACGGTCGAGTTCAGGATCGTGTCGGCGTACTGCCTGAGCGCGTTCGAGATCGTGGCGTCAAGGTCGAGGTCGGGGAAGAGCGCCAGCAGGCGCGGCAGCCAGGTGTCGGGCGAATTGAGGTAGCGGGAGAGCCTGTAGACGAGCCCCGTGATGCTCGAGATCAGCTGCGGGATGACGATCATGACGAAGACCGCGATCACCCCCGCCGCGAACAGGAAGGTCAGCAGCACCGCGACCGCGCGGATGCACTTGCCGCTGACGTGCTTTCCGAGCAGGGGGGAGAGGATGGCGCGCTCGATAAATTTCAAGATCGGATTGAGGATGTAGGCGATGCCGAACGCGTAGATGAAGGGGGAAATCAGCCCCAACACCGTCGAAAACGCCCTGCCCACCACCGGAAAATTGTTCAGCAGCCCGTAGAAGAGGATCGCCGCCGCCAGCACCAGAAACGCGTAGACGGCCATGGTCGTATCCCGTTTGTTGAAATTCAGTTTCATCTGCGCACCTTTTTTCTTCCGTCGTTTTGCCCGCGGGCCTTTTCCCTATTCTACCACAGCGGTAAAAAAATTGATAGAGGATGCGGTCAATTCAGCGCCGCGACCGCCCGGTTGAGCGCCGCCGCGTAGAGCAGCCAGCAGAGATAGGGCGCCGTGAGCCAGAGTGTGCGCCGGGAGAGCATCGCGAAACAGGCCGCGGTGACCGCGGCGAGCGCGAAAAGGGCGCACAGCTCCCAGAAGGCAAAACGGAAAAGCCCGAACCGGAAGAAGAGCGGGCTCCAGAGAAAATTGAGGAGGAGCTGCGCGCCGTAAAAGGTGAGCGCCTGCGTGCGCGCGGAGGAGGCGGGCTGCTCCCATATGAGATAGGCCGCGATCCCCAGCAGCAGGTAGAGCAGCGGCCACACGACCCCGAATATCCATGCGGGCGGCGCGAAGGCGGGCAGATCGAGCGATTCGTAGACCGCGCGGACGTCCCCCGAAAGCCAGTTGCTGAGCAGCCCGCCGGCCAGCGGGACGGCCACCGAGACCGCAAGGGGTTTGAGGCGGATGGTCATGGGCGTTCCCCTCTTCCATACAAAATTTTCCTTTCTGTAGCTTATGACAAAACAGTAACATTTATTCAGATTGTTTGACGGGGCCTGTCGTTTCGGGGTATAATAAACGCGTAACCGCATTTTCCGGCCGGCCCCGCCCGCGGGGCCGCGAGTTCGTCAGGGGTTCCCCTGGGCGCGCGGCTGATCAAACAGGCGTCGCCTGTGGAAAAGAGTCTGAATCGCACATGAAAAAGAATCACCCGCTTTTAAGACTGTTCGCCGCCTTCTTCAAGATCGGCCTCTTCACCTTCGGGGGCGGCTACGCGATGATCCCCCTCATCCACCGGGAGGCGGTGGAAACCCACCAGTGGATCAGCGACGAGGAGATGCTCGACGTGCTCGCCATCTCCGAGGCGACCCCCGGGCCCGTCTCCATCAACTCAGCCACCTTCATCGGCTACCGCGTCGCCGGGTTCTGGGGGGCCGCTTCCGCAACCCTCGGGGTCGCGCTGCCCTCCTTCCTCATCATCGCGGTGCTCTCCCTCTTCATCATGCAGTACCAGCGGTTCACCTGGCTGACCTGGGTGTTCGACGGCATCCGCGCGGGCGTCGTCGTGCTCATCCTCAATGCCGTCATCAAGCTCGGCAAGCAGGTCCCCCGCACCAACTTCGTCGCGATCGTCATCCTGATCGATTTCCTCGCGGCCTCCTTTTTCAACGTCAGCGTGATCCTTCTGCTCGTCCTCTCGGGCGCGGCCGGCGTCGTCCGCCAGCTTGTGATCGCGCGCAGGAACCCGGAAGCGGCGGGAGGTGACGGCAAATGATCAACCTCTACCTCTTCCTCACCTTTTTCAAGATCGGGCTTTTCACCTTCGGCGGCGGCTACGCGATGATCCCGATGATCCAGCAGGACATCCTCTCGCACGGCTGGCTCACCCAGCAGCAGCTCATCGATTTCATCGCCATCAGCGAGTCCACCCCCGGCCCCTTCGCGGTCAACATCGCCACCTTTGTGGGCATGTCCCAGTCGGGCGTCGCCGGCGCCGTCTGTGCCACCCTCGGCGTCGTGCTCCCCTCCTTCCTCATCATCCTCATCGTCGCGAAGTGGTTCGGCCGCATTCAGGAGAACATCTATGTGAAGGCCGTCTTTTACGGCCTGCGCCCCGCCGTCGTCGCCCTCGTCGCGTCGGCCGCGCTCTCGATCTTCACCGCGATCACCCTCGGCGGCCTCTCCCCCCACGCCCTGCTCTACTTCTGGACGCTGCCCCACATCAGCTGGCGCGCCATCCTGATCGGCGTGATCGTCTTCGCGGTCAGCCGCTGGCGCAAAAAGCTGCATCCCATCTGGCTCATCTGCATCTCCGGCGCGCTGGGATTCGTCTTCCACGCCGCGCTGCCCATGATTCCTTAAAGGAGGTTCCCCATGAACAAGAAAAAAGCCGCCCTGCAGGCGGTGGAGCTGCTGAAAGCGGAATACCCCGACGCGATCTGCTCCCTCGACTACCAAAAGCCCCACGAGCTGATGATCGCCACCCGTCTGGCCGCGCAGTGCACCGACGCGCGGGTCAACATCGTCTGCGTCGATCTCTTCCAGAAATACCAGAGCGTCCGGGACTTCGCGGAGGCGGACGTCGCCGACGTGGAGGCGATCGTGAAGCCCTGCGGCTTCTACCACACCAAGGCGAAGGACATCGTCGCGATGTGCCGGATGCTGATGGAGCAGTACGGCGGCGTGCTCCCCGACACGGTCGAGGAGCTGACCAAGCTCCCCGGCATCGGGCGCAAGACCGCGAACCTCGTGGTGGGCGACGTCTACGGGAAGCCCGCAATTGTCTGCGACACCCACTGCATCCGCATCACCAACCTGCTCGGCCTCACCGACAGCAAGGACCCCGCCAAGGTGGAGGAACAGCTCCGACCGCTGCTGCCGCCCGCCGAGTCCAACAACTTCTGCCACCGGCTGGTGCTGCACGGCCGCGCCGTCTGCATCGCGCGGCGGCCCCAATGTGACAAATGCGTGCTGAACGTCTGCTGCAAGCACTACAAGGATACATACAAGGTGAAATGACATGGCATGAAAAGCGGCCCGCCGTCGGGGCGGCACGCATAAAACAGCATAAGAATGTTTTCAGGAAACGGCGTAGCTTCGGCTATGCCGTTTCTCCGTTTTGCAGGTCAATCAGTAAAGACGCG
>NZ_DBMDHH010000026.1:0-39668 GCF_057433415.1 Anaerotruncus sp.
GCGCACCACGGGTTCCTTTTCGGACGGACGAAAAGGAACCAAAAGTCCGCCTAAGAACCCTCCGCCGGGTTCTTAGGAATCTCCGGGAGTACCTTGCCATAACCCGCAGACTACCGCCGCTCCCCACGGGTACACCAGCTGAAGGCTCAATTCAGGTTGCGGGCGCTCCCAACGACCGAAGCCGGATAGCTCGGGGAGACCCACCCAGCGGAAAACAACGCCCGTATCGGGCGTTCGCGCGCTCTGCGCGCGTGCGCGGCGAAGCCGCGCAGTTTTCCGCCTTCCCGTGGGCGCTGCGCGCCATGCAAAAGCGGACGTGCCTCCCCGGAAGCACTTCCGGTACGGTACCGGAGTCTCTCAGGCAGAGGCATTGCGCCCGCGGCGCGGCGTCGGGCGGGATGCTGTCGCTTGTCCGCTCATCCGTGGACGGGGCGTCGCCGACTTTGGCCGCAGGCCAACCGGAGGCGGCGTGGGGGTCGCAGGGGCGTAGCCCCTCGTGCCCTTCTTTGGTTCCTTTCTTGGGCAAGCAAGAAAGGAACTCGCTGTCGGTCGACTACCGACAAACTGCGCTGTTTCACGAGCGGAAAATCTAAACTCGCCGTCGGCCGGCCGCCGACAACCTCCGCCGCTCGATGAGCGGCAAATCCAAAACCGTCTTGGGGCGAAGCCCCGAAAAATCACATCACAATTGCCCCGTAACGGGCGGCGACCTCCTCGAGGTCCTCCTTTTCGATCTCGCAGGAGGTGGAGACGACGATGGCCTTGCCGTTGTAGTGGAGCAGGGCGCTGTCGAGCGCCTCGAGCGACTCCGACTCAAAGGCGACGGGCATGTCGACCATGTGCGCGTTGAGGGAAAAACGGTAGCCGTCGTCGGGGGTATCGAGATGGATGAGCACCGCGTCGCAGCTGTCGTGTGAAACCTCCAGAAGCGTATCCGCCATATCCACCTCGCAGGTGAGCGGCTCGGAGTATTCGAGGTCGTCGTCGAGGTAGTAGACCTCCCGGCCGGCGGCGAGGATGTCGTAGTCGGCGGGCGCGACCTTCACGCGGTCGACGTCGAAGGCGTCCACCATGTGGCGGAGCGCGGCGACGTATTCCGGGTCGGTGCCGCAGCAGCCGCCGATGATCGAAACGCCCCGCCGCATGAGGCGGGCGCACTTGTCGGCGAACTGCACGGGAGAAAGCGGGGGATTGCCCGCGTTGGGCTTGGCGATGAGGGGGATTTTCGCATAGGGCGCGATCCGTTCAAAGAGGGGCACCATGTCGTCAGGCCCCTCCGAGCAGTTGAGCCCGAAGGCCGACAGCCCCAAATCCTGAAGCACGACCAGCGCGGCGAGCACGTCGTCCCCCCACATCGTTCGCCCCTCGGCGTCGACCGTCATCGTCAAAAAGAGCGGAAGACCCGTCTGCCGTGCGGCAAGCACGGCCGCGCGGCATTCGGAGAGGGAGCTCATCGTCTCGATGGCCAGCAGGTCGGCGCCCGCGTCCGCGAGCGCCTGGGCCTGTTCGGCGTAGATGCCGATCAGGTGGACGAATTCCGTCTCGCCGAACGGCTCGCACATCAGCCCGGTGGTGGACATATCCCCCGCGACGAGCGTCCCGCGGCCGGCGAGCGCCTCACGGACGGTGCGAACGAGGGCGGCGTTCAGCTCCGCCACCTGCTCGCTCAGTCCGTACATCCGCAGGTTGCCCGCGTTCGCCAGGAAGGTGGGGGCGTAGACCACGTCGCTGCCCGCGTCGGCATAGCCGCGCGCGACGGAGGCGACCGTCTCCGGGTGTTCCAGCGCCCACTGCTCGACGCAGACGCCGGCGGGCATCCCCGCCTTCATGAACTCGGTGCCCGTCGCGCCGTCGAGCAGCAGCGGCAGACGTAATCGACTTCGGCCGTTGTCTTCCATCTTTCGGTTCCTCCTACATGCTTTCGGGGAAGGTAATTTTTAACAGATTTAATACATTTCGTATAACCGTCCGCGCCGCGAGGCAGAGGTTGAGGCGCGCCTGCATGAGCGGCTCGGCCTCCCCCTTGACGCGGCAGACGGTATAGTACTTGTGGAAGAGCGTCGCGACGTCGACCGCGTATTTGGTGAGGCGCGCGGGATCGTAGCTCCTGGCCGCGTCGACGATCTCCTGCGGAAAGCGCGCGAGCGCGCGGATGAGCTCGGCCTCCTCGGAGGTGTTCAGCGCGGAGAGCTCCTTCTGGGAACAGGCGCGCGGGGAAACGCCCTCCTCGGCGAGCTTTTTGAGCAGCGAGCAGATGCGCGCATGCGCGTACTGCACATAGTAGACAGGGTTCTGCATCGACTGCTCGACCGCCAGCCCGAGGTCGAAATCGACCATCGAGTTGGGCTCGCGCAGGTTGAAGAGGAAGCGCGCCGCGTCGACCGGCACCTCGTCGATGAGGTCGGTCAGCGAGATCGCCTTGCCGGTGCGCTTGGACATTTTGACCGGCTGGCCGTCCTGCATGAGCCGCACGAACTGCATGAGCACGATGTCCAGTTTGGAGCCGTCGAGCCCGATGGCGTCCATCGCGCCCTTGAGGCGGGCCACATGGCCGTGGTGGTCGGCGCCCCACACGTTGATGACACGCTGGAAGCCGCGCACCGCGAACTTGTTGTAGTGGTAGGCGATGTCCGCCGCGAAGTAGGTGGGGAAGCCGTTGGCGCGCACGAGCACCTCGTCCTTCTCGCCGCCGTTTTCGGTGGCGCGGTACCAGAGCGCGCCCTCCTTCTCGTAGGTCATGCCGCGTTCGGTGAGCTTTTGTATCGCCTCGTCGATCGCGCCGTGGTGCAGCTCGCTCTCGTGGAACCACACGTCGTAGACGATGCGGTACCGTTCGAGGTCTGCCTTCAGCTTTTCGATGTTTTTGGGCAGCGCGTAGTCGACGAGCGCCCGGCGGCGCTCCTCCGCCGGCGCGTCGAGGTACTTGTCCCCGTTTTGGTCCGCGAATTCCTTCGCGCGCTCGCGGATGTCGTCCCCGTGGTAGCCGTCCTCGGGGAAGGGGACCGCCTCCTCGCCCCGATAAAGCTGGAGGTAGCGGGCCTCGAGGGAGAGCCCGAATTTTTCGATCTGGTTGCCGGCGTCGTTGACGTAGAACTCGCGGGTCACGTCGTAGCCCGCCCAGTCAAGCGCGGCCGCGAGGCAGTCGCCCAGCGCGCCGCCGCGCGCGTTGCCCATGTGCATGGGCCCGGTGGGGTTGGCGGAGACGAACTCGACCTGGACCTTTTCCCCGCGCCCGAAGCCGGTGCGGCCGAAGGAATCCCCCTCGCGCAGCACCGCCGCGACCACGTCCGCGAACCACGCGTCCTTGAGGAAGAAGTTGATGAAGCCCGGGCCGGCGATCTCCGTCCGGTCAAAGGGGCTGCCCGAGAGGTCGAGGTGCTGGCAGATCGCCTCGGCGATCTTGCGGGGCGCGCTTTTGAAGGGGCGCGCGCAGGCCATCGCGATGTTGGAGGCGAAGTCGCCGTGGGAGGTGTCCGCGGGGATCTCGACGACGAAGTCGGGCAGCTCGTTCGAGGCGGGCAGCGCCCCCGCCTCGACGGCCCTTTCGAGCGCGGCGTCGAGCAGTTGCGCGACCGACTGTTTGGTTTCGGCGATCGGGTTGGTCATGCTGTCACACATCCTGTACATTCATATTTTTTGCCGGCCCGCCGCCCGGGGGAGCCCTGTTCGGAACGCTCCCATGCGGCCGGCGGCCGGCCCTCAAGGTCTGAAAGGTCCCTTTGCTACGCCTGTTCGCGCACGTTGATATAGACGGCGTTTTCGCTGGCGAGCAGGGTGTTGACGTCGAGCGAGTAGGCGAATTCGAGCCTGCCGCCGTGGTCGCCGAGCTCGGAGACGACGCGGTCGCCCGAAACGCCGATCATCATGGGGCCGTAGCCGGTGTCGTAGTGGCACTGGTGGCGCACGCCCCGCTCGACGATGAGCTGGCTTTTGGCGGTGCCGGTGCGCAGCAGGGTGACCTTGTCGCTCTGCTCGACCTTGAGCACCGTGTGGGTGCCGTCGAAGCCGGTGGCCTCCGATTCGTCGTAGGCGATATAGTAGTTGCCGTTGCGCTTATAATAGGAGCCGGTCGTAAAGAGCTCGATCTCGTCCTCGTCGCCCTCCTGCTTATAAACGCCTTTGATTTCGATTAGAACATCCTTTTTCATCCGTAACATCCTTTGTGTACGCTAAAGCGTATCCAGATCAATCTGCGTGACGTCCCCCTTGACGTCGCCGCCCAAAAACAGGCCGGCGATTTCGGAGAACCCATCGGGGGAGTCGCTCACATAAAATTCGGTGCCGCCGCCTCCCGGCCCGGCGAGCAGGTCCTCCCGGGCGAGATAGCCCTGCGCCCAGCGCGCGACCTGCTTGCCGGCGTCGATGAGGGTGACGCGGGAGCCGAGCGCCCGGTCGATGATATCGTAGATGAGCGGGTAGTGGGTGCAGCCGAGGATGAGGGTGTCGACCCGCTCGTCAATCATGGGCTTGAGGTAGATTTCCGCGACCTTCGCGGTGATCTCGTTGTCCGGCTGGATAAAGCCGTTTTCCACCAGCGGCACGAAGAGGGGGCAGGCGTTGCCGAAGGTGCGCGCGTCGGGGTTGATCGTGCGGATGGCGCGCCCATAGGCGCCCGAACGCACCGTCGCGGTGGTGCCGATCACGCCGATGCGGCCGTTGACGGTGGCGGCGCAGGCCGCCTGCGCGGCGGGGACGACGACCCCCGAGAAGGGCACGCCCGCCTCGGCGGAAAGCTCGGGCGTGAGGGCCGAGCTGACGGTGCCGCAGGCCGCGATGACCAGCTTGACCTCGTGCCGTTTGAGGAAGCGGATGTCCTGCATCGCATATTTCCGGATCGTCTCACGGCTGCGGTTCCCGTAGGGGACCCGCCCGGTGTCGCCGAAATAGACGATCCGTTCGTCCGGCAGCAGCTTGCGCAGCTCCCGGACGGTCGTGAGGCCGCCCAGCCCCGAATCAAAGACGCCGATCGCACGGTTGTCCATACCGCTCACCTCTTTCTTGCTGAATGGTGCGTTCGATTATTTTTCCAGCGCGAGCCGGATGAGCCGGTCGATCAGCTCGGGATAGGGGACGCCCGCCGCCTCGAAGAGCTTGGGGTACATGGAGATCGAGGTGAAGCCGGGCAGCGTGTTGATCTCGTTGAGGATGATCCCGCCGTCCCGCTCCGCGAAGAAATCGACGCGCGCCAGCCCGGTGCAGCCCATCGCGGCGAACGCCCGCACGGCGGCCGTGCGGATCGCCTCGCTCGTCTCCTTCGGGATGCGCGCGGGGATGAAAAGGTCGGTGGAATCGTCGAGGTATTTGCCCTCGTAGTCGTAAAATTCGTGGTGGGGGACGATCTCCCCGACGACCGCCGCGTCCGCGTCGGTGTAGTTGCCGAGCACGGCGCATTCGACCTCCGCGCCCAGGATCGCCTTTTCCACCACCACCTTGCGGTCGTAGCGGAACGCCTCCTTCAGGGCGGCGAGCAGCCCCGCCCGGTCCTTCGCCTTGCCGACGCCGACCGACGAGCCGGTGTTGGCGGGCTTGACGAACATCGGGTAGCCGAGCTTCTCCCGCAGGGAGGGCTCGAGGGAATCGAACCGGGCGAGCTGCGGACGCACGAGCGCCGCGTAGGGCGCGGTGCGGATGCCGGCGGCCTCGAGCAGGATGTGGGTGACGTCCTTGTCCATGCAGGTGGAGGAGGCCAGCACCCCGCAGCCCACATAGGGGATGCCCGCCATCTCGAAAAGCCCCTGGATGGTGCCGTCCTCGGCGTGCTCGCCGTGCATGACGGGGAAGATCACGTCGACAGGGACGTTTTCCGGCCCGCCGGGGGCCTGGCGCAGCAGGCCGCCGCAGGAGCGGTCGGGGGAGATGACCGCCGGGGTGACGGGGCCGTTTTCGAGCCACCGGTCCGCCTCGAGGTCGTCGACCGACCCGCCGTATTCATACCAGCGCCCGTCCTTGGTGATGCCGACCATGACCACGTCGTAGCGGTCGCGCGGAATGTTGCGCAGCACCGACGCCGCCGAGCGCAGGGAGACTTCGTATTCGCTGGAGACCGAGCCGAAAACCACGGCCACTGTTTTTTTGCCCAAAGAAAACCCCTCACATCCAGATATAGAAATATTCATAATAATTCAATCTATATTCTAGCACAAACGCCGATAGTACGCAATGAGGTAACCTGTCGGTATTTTGGCGGGAAGCGGGGGCGCGCTTATCCAAAATCACAAGGCGCACGGGATTTCTTGACTTTCCGCCCGCACACGGCTAAGATTGTACTATTGACAGAATGGAGGAGGGATTGTGTGGAAAGCCTGCAAATGGCCCTGAACGTCGTCGTGCCGATGTTCCTGATGCTCGCGCTGGGCTGCCTGCTGCGCAGGATCGGCATGTTCGACCAGCACACGCTCGACAAGATGAACGACGTCTGTTTTAAAGTATTCATGGCGCCGCTTCTCTACTATAACATCTACACGGCGCGCACCCCCATCGGCGAAAGCGGGCGGATGCTGCTTTTCGCCGTGGTGAGCGAGCTGCTCCTGTTCACCGCGCTGTGGATCATCACGGTGGTGATCGAGAAGGAAAACCCCCGCCGCGCCGCGCTGCTTCAGGGGCTTTTCCGGACCAACGCGGTGCTCTTCTGCACGGCGATCGGCACCTCGATCCTCGGGGAGGGCAACATCGGCCCGATCTCGCTGCTCGTGTCGGTGGTGGTGCCGCTCTACAACGTGCTGACGGTCATTGAGCTGGAGATCTTCCGCGGCGGAAAGATCAAGCCGGGCAAAATCGCGCTCGGCGTGCTCAAAAATCCCTATATCGTCGCGGCGATCCTCGGCTACCTGACGGTCGCGCTGCGCATCCAGCTCCCCGTCCCGGTGGTGACCTCCCTGCGGGACATCACCCGGTGCTCCACGCCGGTGGCGCTCATGGTGCTGGGCGGGCTCTTCAACTTCGGCGCGGTGCGCGGCAACCTGCGCAACATCATCGTGGGCGTGGCGGGCCGGCTGGTGATCGTGCCCGCGATCATGCTGCCGATCACGATCTGGATGGGCTTCCGCGGCGTCGAGCTGGTGGGGCTGATGGGGATGTTTGTCGCGCCGACGGCGGTGGCCTCCTTCAACATGGCCCACGCGATGGACGCGGACTACGACCTCGCGGGGCACCTCGTGGTGTTCGGCACGATGTTCTCGGTCGTGACGATCTTCTTCTGGGTCTTCGGCCTGGGTTATCTGGGCTTTATCTAAGACGGGGAACCGTCGGCCCAGGCGGGACGCGGCCCGCGAAACAAAGTTTTCGCCCGCCTTTTTCAAAAGGCGGCGGGTGAGAAAAGGCCCCGCGTTCCGGAAGGAACGCGGGGCCTTTTCGAGGGCGGAGCCCTGAGCCCGGGCCCGCAGGCCCTGCTTCAGGCGATTTTTTCGGTTCCTTTTTTCAAGAAAAAAAGGAACAAAAGAGGCGCCCGTTTCGCGGGCGCCTGCACATATATGTTGACAAAGGAAAGATATCCCATTACCATGAAGAACAGACAGGAGCGCGTTTCGTCGGACGGTTCTTCCGCCTTCCGCTGCCGGGCAGCCCGGCGGGGAGGAGGTGGTGCGCGGATGGAGTACATAATCATCTTTGCGATGCTTATGCTGTTCATCATCGTGGCAATAAAAAAGTAACCGTCCACCCTTCCAAAAGTTGACGGTTACTTTTGATCGATCAACCGGCGGAATAACCGTTTAACGGTTACGCCTCCTGTCTGCTTTTATTATATGCGAAAAGTGGGAAAAGTCAAGGCCGCACCCCCAAATTGGGGTACTGGAACCGTTTTTGGAAAGACCGCGTTATAATATCCCCAAAGGGGGAATTTCAATGTCAATGATCACTGCGTTGTACACGGGAGAGTTTCATTTGGAGAGCCGGGACATGCGCGAGGTGCCTGGGTGGCAGGAGGCGGCGAGCAGCCTCTGCGCGCGTTACGACGCGCTTCACGCCATGCTGGACGCGGGCCAGAAGGAGCGGCTGGACGCGCTGATGGCCGCGAAGGCGGACATCTTCGCGATCGAGCAGCAGGACGCGTTCCGGGAGGGGTTCTGCCTCGGGGCGCGGCTGATGCTTGAGATCCGCGCCGAAAAGGGCTGAAATCATGTAAAAAAACGGAATTCGGGGCTTGACGGGACAGGCCCGTTGTGGTATGATGAGTACACCTCTAAAAGGGTTATTTTTTTTGTCCAAAAACAACCTGTTTCCTTTTCGAGGGAGGCAAAAAAATCCGGTATTATCAGGAGGTGCCGAAATGAGAGTGAAAATTACTCTGGCCTGCACGGAGTGCAAACAGCGCAACTACAACAAGATGAAAAACAAGAAGAACGATCCCGACAGACTTGAGATGAACAAATATTGCAAGTTCTGCCGGAAGCACACCCTGCACAGGGAAACGAAGTGAGGATGAAAGGCGGGTCTAACGATGGCAGATAGCGCAGCGCAGAAAAAACCCGGCTTCATCGACAGGGTGAAACGCTTTTTCAGGGATATCAAAGGCGAGGTCAAAAAGATCGTCTGGCCCAGCAAGAAACAGGTCATCAACAATACGGTGATCGTCGTTATCATGGTCGTGATCTCCGCGATCGTCGTCGCCTGCTTCGACACCGTCGCAACCCTGCTGATCCATCTCTTTACCAGCCTGCTCGGATGACGGCGGTAAGGATGCTGGTGTTAAAATGATCGGGAGGTGGATGCATGGCGGACTCTGATATGAGATGGTATGTGGTGCACACCTATTCCGGTTATGAGAACAAGGTTGCCACGAACATTGAAAAAGCGGTGGAAAACAGGAAGCTCCAGGACCTGATCGGCGAGGTGAAGGTTCCCACCGAAATGGTCACGGAGATCAAGGACAACAAAAAACGCGAAGTCGAACGCAAAATTTTTCCGGGTTACGTGCTCGTGAAAATGATCATGACCGACGACAGCTGGTATGTCGTGCGCAATATCCGCGGCGTCACCGGGTTCGTCGGGCCGGGCAGCAAGCCCGTCCCCCTGACGGAGGAAGAGGTGCAGCGGCTGGGCGTCGAGCAGCGCAACATCGAGGTCAATTTTGCGGTGGGCGATTCGGTCCGGGTGAGCGACGGTTATCTCGAGGGCTTCATCGGCACGGTCGACGAGATCGACCTGCAGAACGCCCTTGTGCGCGTCACCGTTTCGATGATGGGCAAGGACGTGCCCGTCGAACTCGAAATCGACCAGATCGAACCCTTGAATTAATCTTTTTTGAGAGGTGCCGGTGCGATTCCGGCGATATGAGCCGGCGTGAGCCGGCTTGTGGGAGGGACGTTCCTGCGTCCCGAAATGAACCACTAATTTTGGAGGTGCTTTTTAAATGGCTCAGAAGATAGTCGGCTATATCAAGCTGCAGATCC
Source organism: Anaerotruncus sp. (assembly GCF_057433415.1). Classification (NCBI taxonomy): domain Bacteria; kingdom Bacillati; phylum Bacillota; class Clostridia; order Eubacteriales; family Oscillospiraceae; genus Anaerotruncus; species Anaerotruncus sp. Next base: position 9,390 of record NZ_DBMDHH010000026.1, read on the forward strand.
CGGCAGGCAAGGCAACGCCCGCCCCGCCGGTCGGCCCGGCGCTCGGCCAGCACGGCGTCAACATCATGGCCTTCACCAAGGATTTCAACGAGCGTACCAAGAACGAAGCGGGTATGATTATCCCGGTCGTCATCACTGTGTATGCCGACCGTTCCTTTAGCTTTATCACCAAAACGCCGCCTGCGGCCGTTTTGATCAAAACGGCGATCAACCTGCAGAGCGGTTCCGGCGTGCCCAACAAGACCAAGGTCGGCACGATCACCAAGGAACAGCTCAGAAAGATCGCGGAGCTGAAAATGCCCGACCTCAACGCTGCGAATGTCGAAACGGCGATCAGCATGATCGCGGGCACCTGCCGCAGCATGGGCGTCGAAGTCGCAGACTAAGCTCCCGGGTGGGAGGAAAAATCCGTTAATGACCACTCTAAGGAGGAAATGTTCAGATGAAACACGGTAAGAAATATACAGACAGCGCAAAGCTGGTCGACAGCCAGAAGCTGTACGACACGGCCGAGGCGCTTGATCTTTGCACGAAAACCGGCAAGGCGAAATTCGACGAGACCGTCGAGGTCCATGTCCGTCTGGGCGTCGACAGCCGCCATGCCGACCAGCAGGTCCGCGGCGCGGTCGTGCTCCCCAACGGCACCGGCAAAAAGGTCCGCGTGGCCGTCTTCTGCAAGGCCGACAAGGCCCAGGCCGCGCTCGACGCGGGCGCCGATATCGTCGGCGCGGAGGACCTGATGGAGCGCATCCAGAAGGAAGGCTTCATGGAGTTCGACGTCGTGATCGCCTCGCCCGACATGATGGGCATCGTCGGCCGCCTCGGTAAGATCCTCGGCCCCCGCGGCCTTATGCCGAACCCGAAGGCCGGCACCGTCACCCCCGACGTCGGCAAGGCCGTCCAGGAGGCCAAGGCCGGTAAGATCGAGTACCGCCTCGACAAGACCAACATCATCCACTGCCCGATCGGCAAGGTCTCCTTCGGCGTGGAGAAGCTGCAGGAGAACTTCGACACCCTGCTCGGCGCGATCGTGAAAGCGAAGCCCGCCGCCGCCAAGGGCCAGTATGTCAAGTCCTGCGTGGTCGCTTCCACGATGGGCCCCGGCATCAAGATCAACCCCGGCCGCTTTGTCTGATTGCTGAAAATAAAAAGCTCCCCGCTTTCGCGGGGAGCTTTTTTGCGGGAGTCCGTCACGGCCTGCGGCCGCTCTGGCGGCGCGTCTCGTCGCGCCACGCGTCGTAAAGCCCGCAGGTCAGCCGCGCGTATTCGCGGCTTTTGGCCGGGACGGTCAGGTAGACCGCGAGCAGGAGCGTGTAGGCGCAGCTGACGCTCTCAATCGCCAGCACCACGTAGAAGAGCGGTGCCAGCGGAACGCCGAGCGAAAGCACGGGCAGGGCGTTCTTCAGGATGTCCGCCAGGGAGACGGCGGCGAGCGCGTAGAGCAGGAAGGCGAGCTTCCACGGGCCGCGGTAGAGGGCCAGGGCGACGATGCCGGGCACCAGCGCGCCCAGCGCGAGTCCGACGACCAGCGGCAGCAGCGCGGTCCCCGAGACGGCGAAGAGGTTGAAGGCCTTGAGGAGCATCATCAGGAAGAACATCCCCCACAAAAGCGCCCTTTTGCGCTTCTGGAAGGCCTCCAGCCCGGGGTTTTCCTCAAAGGCGCGCCGCTGCTGTTCCCGCAGATCCATGAAAATCTCCTCCGTCCGGTGCGTTTTTTCATCTCATCCATCATACCAGAAAAATTTCCCGCCCGCAACGGGCAAAGGGCGCATCAGGGCTTGACAGGCTGGCAAAAATATGATAGACTTAAAAAGCTGTCCGAAGACAGCAGGTGTCATTACGACATAAAAGGCTCCGGCCTTGCCTGCCGAGGAAAGGCGTAATCCCCTCGCGGTGACGCGCGGGTTTGAATGCTCTTTTCGCGGTATGGCGAAAAGGGCTTTTTTTGATGAATCAGTTGGAGGTGAATGAATTTGCCAAGCGAGAAAATTCTCCAGCAGAAACAAGAGGCGGTCGCCGCGCTGACGGAAAAGCTGAAAAATGCTGCCGCGGGCGTGCTGGTCGACTACAAGGGGATCAATGTCGCCGACGATACCAAGCTCCGTAAGGAACTGAGGGAAGCCGGCGTCGAGTACGCGGTCGTCAAGAACACGCTGCTCCGCTTCGCGGCAAAGGAGGTCGGTTACGACGCACTGGATTCGGTGCTTGAAGGAACCACCGCCCTGGCCCTGAGCGACGGCGATCAGGTCGTCGCGGCCAAGATCCTGACCAAGTATGCGGAGGACAGCAAGGGAAAGTTTGTTGTCAAGGCCGGCTTTGTTGACGGCGGCGTGATCGACGCCGCGAAGGTCGCGGAACTCGGCAAGCTCCCGAACAGGGAAGCGCTGCTTTCGATGCTGTGCAGCGCGCTGCAGGGCAACCTGCGCGGTCTGGCCGTCGCGCTCAACGCGATCGCCGAGAAGAGCGGCGAGGCCGCTCCCGCCGAGGAAGCCGCCCCTGCCGAAGAGGCTGCCGCTCCCGCCGAGGCCGCTCCCGCGGCTGAGGAACCCGCCCCCGCGGCCGAGGAGGCCGCTCCCGCCGCCGAATGAGCGGTTTACGACGTTCCACTGAAATGAAACTTATAGGAGGTATTTATTATGGCTTCTGAGAAAATTCTGAAGTTTGTAGAAGATGTCAAAGGCCTCACCGTCCTTGAGCTCAACGAGCTGGTCAAGGCGATCGAGGAAGAGTTCGGCGTTTCCGCCGCCGCTCCGGTGATGGTCGCCGGCGGCGCCGCCGCCGCTGCTCCCGCCGCTGAGGAGAAGAGCGAGTTCGACGTCATCCTGACCAACGCCGGCGCTTCCAAGATGGGCGTCATCAAGCTGGTCAAGGAGATCACCGGCCTGGGCCTCAAAGAGGCGAAGGCCCTGGTCGACGAGGCTCCCAAGCCGGTCAAGGAAGGCGCTTCCAAGGCCGACGCCGAAGACATCAAGAAGAAACTCGAGGATGCCGGCGCGACCGTCGAACTCAAGTAAGTTTCTGCAAAACCGCAAAGAAGAGGCCGTCCGGAAGGACGGCCTCTTTTCATTTGGGGGGAGCCGGGCGGGACGCACCCTTCAGGAAATGGAAATCGCAGCGGGGGGCGCCGGTCCCCAGCGTGCCGCCGCGCTCAAACCGGATTTTCGGGAGCAGCCCCGAAAAGGAGACGAGGTCGTTTTCGCAGTAGAGCCGGCACAGCTCCGGGCAGCTGTGCAGCCGCGTGAGGTCCCAGTAGATGCACCTGCCGAGGTTGAAGTGGAGTTCCTCCCCGTCGCAGCGGACCCACTCGGTTTCCCAGCCCTCCTCGGGGAAGTTCTTCCTCATGAACGATTTGCAGGCGAAGCGGTAGAGGGTGTAGGCGAAGGGGAGCCCGGCGAGGCGCCGCATCTGCTCCCGCTTGACGCCCGCCGCCCGGCGCGTCTCCTCCCCGGTCAGGTCCAGCGCCTTCTCCCGCGGGATCCCCCGCTCGAGCAGCGTCAGGTAGTAGGCCATGGGCGGGAAGAGCTTTTTCTGGAGGTGTTCCCGGATGGCGGGGCTCCCGCGGTCGTCGGCGCCCTCCAGAAGGTCCCGGTACCGCTCCTGCGTCCGGCTGAATACCTCCGCGCCCTCCGCCCTCCCGAACCTTTGGAGGCAGTCCTCCTCCAGAAAGGAGAGGGTGGTATCTTCAATCCTCATGCTTCCCGGCCTCCTCGATCATCTGGAAGACCTCCTGCGCGTGGGCCTGCAGGACGTCCGCCTTCGTGACGGCGATCCCCCATTTTTCGTCCCCGAGGACGAGCAGGATGTCCCCGGCCTTGATGCCGAAGAGCTCTCGCGCCTCCTTCGGGATGATGATCTGGCCCCGCTCGCCCACCTTGACCGTGCCGAAAATGTGATGCCCCTTCGGAATTTCCATAAGCGCCTCCGTAATCATATAAATATGAAATTCATACTAATATGAATTATAGCGCGTTCCCGATAAAAGTCAAGCGGATGCCCGAAAAAACAGCGGCCCCGCTTTCGCGGGGCCGCTGTTTCCATAAATTTTTCAAACGGGTCATTCCTGCGGCTTCTCATTCTCCGGCGCGGGGGAACCCTGCGCCGCAGGGGCTGCGAGCTGCTTGGGAGCCCTTTTCCCGCGGCGCTTTTTGGCGGCGCGCAAAATGGCGCGGACGGCCAGCAGGATCGCGAGGATGATCACGGCCCAGAGGATCAGCAGGGGACCGACCTCGACGACGAAGAGCAGGAGCCCCTGCACCGACGCGACGAGGTGGTTGCCGGCGCGCGTCGCGGCGGCGGAGAGCTTTTCACCGAAGGTCTTGGGCTTGGCGGCCGTCTCCTGGTACTCGACGACCTCGCGGAGGTCCATGTTGAGATAGGAGTAGGTCACCTGCGAATCCATCCGCTTGAGTTGGGCGGTGAGGGATTCGATCTGGTAGCGCACGTCGGAAAGCGCGGTCTGGAGCTGGACGACGTCCTCGAGCTTCTCCGCCTTGGAGAGGATCTCGAGCAGCGACGCCTCCTGCTGCCGCAGGGAATCGAGGCGCGCCTGCGCGTCGAAGTAGCTGTCGGTGATGTCGTCCATATTCTCGCTGCGGGAGACGATATTGCAGAGTCCCCCGACGCCGGCGACCACCTCGTCGAGCTTTTCGGCGGGCACCCGCGCGGTGACCGACGCGCTGCGCTCGTAGTAGCTGCCGCGGTAGCTGAGGCTCCGGCCGTCAACGCTCTGGCTCTCCACATAGCCGCCGGCCCCGCTGACGAGCTCCGAAATCTGCGCGAGCGCCCGCTCGAACTCCATCGTTTCGAGGGAGAGGTAGCTGTGCTTGACGATTTTGCGGCCGGCGAGCGCCTCGTCGGATACCTGCGCGCTCGGTTCGGGCGCTTCGGCCGGGGCCTCCGCCGCGAGCGACTGCATCTGGAAGCCGCCCATATCGGCGGCCGCGTCCTCCGCGTATCCGCCGTATGCGGCGGAGTCCGCCATGGCGGGGGACGGCGTCGCGGCGGCGGTTTTGGGGTACGACGACGCGCCGCAGGCGCTCAGCAGGAGGGAGAGTGCGGCGAGGACGGCAAAAAGCGGGACCCAATGGCTTCGTTTCATTTTTTTGACCTCCCAATTCATCATGTCGGGATATTCCACGCCCCGGCGGGCGGCTTGTGCACGGCCGTTTCAATCAAAAGGTGCGGCGGAAATCCCGTTTTACTGCATGAAAAACGGGATGCCGCGAGGCATCCCGTTTCAAATCCGATTTACCGCTTCTGCTGGGGCGGGCGGCGGCGCTTGGCCTGGTAGCGGCGCTTGTTGTGGTTGCGCACGATCATCAGGGCGATATAGAGGACGATCACGATGATGACGAAGATGAGGATGAACTTGAAGATGAAGTTGCCGAAGAAGGCCTTCACCTTTTCCAGGTAGACGAGCGCGACGCTCGCCTCGACCGTTTCGCCCGCGACAAGCGGCACGCTGCCGACCTCCTCGCCCATGAGCATCAGCTTGACGCGGCCGACCTCCTGCCCCTTTTCGACGGGCGCGTCGATGAAGAGCTCGGTCTTGCCCTTCTGCCCCTTCACCGGGCGCTCGATCGCCTTGTAGATCTCGACCTGCGGCTCGATATCGCTGCCGGTCACGTCCTTGGGCACGAGGGTGGCGAACTTGTCCGCCGCGAAGAGCTTGATATAGTCGGTGTCCCACGAGAGCCGCACGTTGACCCCCGCGACCTCCTCGCCCACGCTCATGAGCGTCTTGACGCGGAAGCTGTCGAACGCCCAGTCGTAGAGGCGCGCGGTGTCGCGGAAGGCGAGGTTGTTGGCGTAGATTTCGCCGTCGGGGCTGCGGTAGGGCGCGCCCAGACAGACGGCGAGGTAGGTGTAGCCGTCCCGCGTCGCCGTGGAGACGAAGTTGACGACCCCCTGCCCCGGCTCGGGCAGGGTGCCCGTCTTGATGCCGCGCAGGCCCTCGTAGTAGTAGCCGTCGGTGTCGGCGGCGTTGATCATCTTATTGGTGGAGATCCAGGTGATGCCGCTCTCGGGGCCGCCGGTCGGGTAGGCGGTGTAGACCCGGGTGTTGGCGATCTCCATGTAGTCCTCGTTCTGCATCGCGTACTGGGCGATGAGGGCCATGTCATAGGCGGTGGTGTAGTTCTCCTCCCCCTCGATGTAGAGGCCGGTGGGGTTGGAGAAGTGGGTGTTTTTCGCGCCGATCTCCTTGGCCTTCTGGTTCATCATCACGCAGAAGTCCTCGATGCTGCCGTTGCCGACATAGTCGGCCAGCATCATCGCGGCGGCGTTGACCGACTGGGTGAGGGAGCCGTAGAGCAGGTCGCGCAGCGTGAACTGCACCCCCTGGTAGATGCCGCCGTCGCCCGCCTGAAGATTATAGAGATAGTTCTGGATATAGGTCTTGAGCTCGGTGGTCTCGTTGTCGAGGTCGTGGTCGCTCTCGAGCACGACGAGCGCGGTCATGATCTTGGTCAGCGAGGCGGGCTGGATGCGCTCCATCTCGTTGCGGTTGTAGACCGGCTCGCCCGAGTCGACGTTGAGCAGGTAGATGCCCTGCGACTGGTAGAGCTCCTCGTCGGGGGGCACGTAGGGGGAGAGGGAGGCGTCCGGTGAGGCGCTCCCGGCGCCGCCGGACGCGCCGTCCGGAGAGCCGGAGGAGTCCGGCTCCGACGAGGAATTCCCCGATGAGGCTTCCGACGAGCCGGCGGAGGCGCCGTCGTCCTTCGAAGCCGCCAAAAGCGGCGTGGCCAGCATGGTACAGGCGATCGTCATCGCCAGGAGGAATGCGCACCATCTTTTCATTTCAGCTTCCGTTTCCCCGCTGCCGGAGCGGTATCACAAAAGCCGGCTGCTTTGCGGCAGGATTCAAGCAGCGGCGTCAGATCAAATATGGATTGCCGATTGCGCCCGGTGGCAAATTGTGATAAAATGAACCCGATACATTTTACTAGAATAGCCAATATCTACCCACAGTATACCAAAAGTTCCGACAAAAGAAAAGACAAATTTCGAGGAATTTTGCAGCACGGGAGGAATTGAGATGCTGGATTACGCGGATAAAAATTACGGCTTCGACACGCTGATGGTGCACGCGGGCACCCAGCCCGACCCCGAGACCCATTCGGTGGCGCTGCCCATCTACCAGACGACCGCCTACACCTTTGACAGCACCGAGCACGCGGCGCGGCTCTTTGAGCTCAAGGAGCCGGGCAACATCTACACCCGCCTGAGCAATCCCACCGTCGACGCGCTCGAGCGCCGGGTGGCCGCGCTCGACGGCGGCATCGGCGCGCTCGCCTTCGCGTCGGGGCACGCGGCGATGGTCCACACCTTTTTGAACCTCGCGGGCGCGGGGGACGAGATCGTCTCCTCCATCTGCATCTACGGCGGCGCGATCAACATGATGGGCGTCACCCTCGGGCGGATCGGCGTCAAGGTGAAATTCGTCGACCCGGGCGACCTCGGCGCCTGGGAGGCGGCCGTCACCGACCGCACCAAGGCGTTTTTCGTCGAGGCGATCGGCAACCCCAACGCGAACGTGGCGGACATCGAGGCGATCGCGGCGATCGCCCACCGGCACGGCGTCCCGATGATCGTCGATTCGACCTTCACCACCCCCTACCTGCTGCGCCCCATCGACTACGGCGCGGACTACGTCGTCCACTCCGCCACCAAGTTCCTCGGCGGCCACGGCACCGCCATGTGCGGCATCGTGACCGACGCGGGCACCTTCGACTTCAACGGCAATCCCCGCTTCCCGCTCTACACCGAGCCGGACGTCAGCTATCACGGGGTCGTCTTCGCCAAGGACTGCGGCAATGCGGGCTTCCTCTCCCGGCTGCGCGCCATGATGCTGCGCGACCTCGGCGGCTGCTGCGCGCCGCTGAGCGCCTTCCTCATCATGCAGGGCATCGAGACTCTCTCGCTGCGCATGAGGCACATCTCCGAGAGCGCCCTCGCGATCGCCGAACACCTCGAAAGCCACCCCGACGTGGCGTTCGTCAACTATCCGGGCCTCAAGTCCAGCCCCTATTACCCGCTTGTGCGGAAATACCTGCCCAGGGGCGCGGGCGGCGTCTTCACCTTCGGCCTCAAGGGGGGCCGCGAGCGGGGCGCGAAGCTCATCGACTCGCTCGAACTCATCCTGCACGTCACCAATGTCGGCGATTCCCGCACCCTCATCAGCCACCCGGCCTCCACCACCCACAGCCAGCTCTCCGACGAGCAGCTCGCCGAGAGCGGCATCACGCCGGAGACCGTCCGCCTGTCGGTGGGGCTGGAGGACCCGGCGGACCTGATCGCCGATCTCGACCGGGCCATCGCGGCCGCGAAATAACCGCCATCCACGGGGGAAACGATCTATGATTTATGTGACGGGAGATGTCCACGCCGACCTCGGCCGCTTCAAGGGAAAGGCCGCCAAAAAGCTCAAAAAGGGCGACACGCTGATCGTCTGCGGCGATTTCGGCTTTGTGTGGGACGGCTCCAAGAAGGAACAGCGGGTGCTCAAATGGCTGGGCAAGCGCCGCTACAGCGTCCTCTTCGTCGAGGGCACCCACGACAACCTCGACCTGCTCGCGGGCTACCCGGTCGTCGACTTCTGCGGCGGGAAGGCGCGGCAGATCAGCGGCAAATGCCACCAGTTGCTCCGCGGCGAGATCTACACGATCGAAAGCGACGAGGTCTTCACCTTCGGGGGCGGGGAGAGCTCCGATTCGGACGCGCGCGTCCCCGGCGCGAGCTGGTGGCCGGGCGAGCTGCCCGACCCGGAGGAGCTCGCGCACGCGCGGGAGAACCTGGCGGCCCGCGGCAACGTCGTCGACTACATCATCACCCATTCGGCCTCCAACACGGTCAACGGGTTCCTCAACATGGACCGCGACCACGTGAACCAGCTGGAGGCGTTCCTCGACGAGGTCTCCCAGACGGTGCGCTACAAGCACTGGTTCTTCGGGAGCATCCACCTCGACAAGGTCATCCCGCCGATGTACCACGCCGTCTACCAGGAGATTCTGCCCCTCAAGGGGATGAAATAGCGAAAGCCGCGGGGGACTTGCAAAACGCCCGCACAGCGCGTATACTGTTCGGAAATGAGCGTTTCCGGCGCGGATCGGGAGGGACAGGTGTGGAAAAAGCCAAAAGCATCAAGGAGATCGCCCGGCTGGCCGGCGTTTCGACCGCAACGGTCTCCCGCGTCATCAACCAGAACGGGCGGTTCTCCAAGGAGACGGAGGAGCGGGTGCTCCGGGTCATCCGGCAGAACGACTACACCCCGAACATGAGCGCCAAGGGGCTGCGCACCAGCCGCACGCGCGTCATCGGCGTGGTGGTGCCGGACATCACCAACCCGCATTTCGCCAACGTGGTGCTCCACCTTGAGATGGAGTTCACCCGGCGGGGCTACTCCTGCCTGATCTGCAACACCAACGAATCCTCCTCGCTGGAAAAGAAGCACATCCGGTCGCTGACCGCCCAGAACGTCAGCGGGATCGTGCTGATCTCCAGCACCCGCAACTACACCGAGCTGGACAGCCTGCCGGTGGTCTACGTCGACCGCCCCTCCCGCAGCGAAAAGGAGCGCGGGGAGGGCGTGATGATCGAGTCGGACAATACCCAGGGGGGCTACCTTGCCACGCGGGAGCTGCTGGGCGCGGGCTGCCGGCACATCCTCATCCTCAAATGCCTCGGCAACGACTCCAACCAGCTCGCCCGGTACAGGGGCTTCCAGCGGGCGATCGGGGAGGCGGGCGTGGAGGAGGAAGAGGCCCTGCGCATCAACCTCGACGCCGTCTCGATCGACGGCGCGCGCAAGGCGGTCGCCGACCTGCTCGACGGCGGGGTGGCGTTCGACGCCGTCATGTCCACCACCGACACGATGGCCGCGGGAGCGGTCATCGCGCTGCGCGAGCACGGGCTTTCGGTGCCGCGCGACGTCTTGGTGACCGGGTTTGACGACTGCCAGCTCGCCGAGGCGTGCGGCCCCGGGCTCACGAGCGTGCACCAGGACGTGGCGGAGATGTCGCGGCTGGCCACCGAGCTGCTCTTCCAGATGATGCGCGGGGAGCGCCCCGAGCGCAGCCACTACCGGCTGCCCGTGACGCTGACGGTGCGGAATTCCACCCGCCGGTGACGGGAAAAAGATGATCAAACGGGCGCCGCCTTTGGGCGGCGCCCGTTTTTTGTTACGCTTTTGTAATCAATCCGGGTAATTTGCACAAGATGAGCAAACGATTACCCATCAAATCGATGAAATTGATTCCACGCGGTTGACATTCAACTGGCGAAATATTATATTTGGGATGCAGTGAGAAAACGATTACCCGTTTTCGACACTTTCCGCCCCGACCGGGACGGGACAACATGTTAGGAGGAAATTCAATGAAAAAGATCATCGCGATTCTTTTGGCTATGGCAATCGGTCTGAGCCTGGCGGCCTGCGGGTCCACCCCCGCCCAGCCTTCCCAGCCCGCGGCTGAGGCTTCGAGCACCGACGCGGCTCCCGCCGAGAGCGCTTCGGCCGCCGAGGGCAAGGCGGAATACGCCGTTGTCCTGAAGGTTCTCTCCAGCCAGTTCTGGCAGACCATGCGCGACGGCATCCAGGCCGAGGCCGACAAGATGGGCATCAAGGTCGACATCTACGCCGCCAACACCGAGGACGACGTCGAGGGACAGGTCACCCTGCTCGAGAACGCCATCTCCACCGGCTATAAGGCGATCGGCGTGGCTCCGATCTCCGACGTGAACCTGAACAACGCGATTGCTGATGCGACCTCCAAGGGCATCAAGATCGTCAACATCGACGAGAAGGTCAATATGGACGCGCTCGCCGAGCTGGGCGGCGCCTGCACCGCTTATGTCGCCACCGACAACGTGGCGGTCGGCAAACTCGGCGCCGAGTACCTGATCGAGCAGATCGGCGGCGCCGGTGAAGTCGCCATCGTCGAGGGCAAGGCCGGCGCGGTTTCCGGTGAGAACCGCCGCGACGGCGCGAAGGCCGCCTTTGAAGCCGCGGGCCTCACGATCGTTGAGAGCCAGCCGGCCGACTGGGACCGCACCAAGGCGTATGACGTCGCCACCAACTACATCACCGCGCATCCCGACCTCAAGGCGATCTACTGCTGCAACGACACCATGGCGATGGGCGTGCAGGAGGCTGTCGAGGCTTCCGGCAAGGACATCAAGGTCTGCGGCACCGACGGCAACGACGATGCGATCCAGTCCGTCGCGGACGGCAAGCTCGCCGCCACCGTCGCGCAGGACCCCGCCGCCGTCGGCGCGAAGGGCCTGCAGCTGATGGTCGAGGCCGTTGAGAACGACGCGGCGATGGAGCCCGGCGCCGAAGTCCCGGTCTACGGCATCGACGCGATCCTCATCACCAGCGAGAACGCCTCCGAGTATATCAAGTAATCACCCGACGCAGACGCGCCGCCGCCGCCCCGCAGGGGGCGGCGCTGCGTCAGGCGCTGCGAGTGGCAGGCACCGCGCCCCCGGCGGGGCGCCTGCCCAGCTGACCGCGTCTGGCGGCGGTGCCGGAAATGATCATCTCTTTGAAAGGGGAGGGCGCGATTGGAACCCATCATCCAAATGAAAGAAATCACCAAACGCTTTCCTGGCGTTGTGGCGCTGGACCGCATCAACTTTGACGTGCGCCCCGGCGAGGTGCATGTCCTGCTGGGAGAGAACGGCGCCGGGAAATCGACCCTGATGAAGGTGCTCAGCGGCGCCTACAGGCCGGACGGTGGGACCATCGTGCTGGAGGGCAAGGAGTATTCCCACCTCACGCCGCACCTGTCCGCCGAGGGCGGCATCAGCATCATCTACCAGGAGCTGAGCGTGGTCAACTGGCTGGACATCCGCGAAAACATCTTCATGGGCCGCCTGCCGATGAAGCACGCGGGCCCGCTGGCCGTGGTCGACTACGCCGAAATGAACGCGCGCACCGAGGAACTGCTCAAAAAGGTCAACCTCACGAACCGCAAGCCGACCACCAGCGTGGGCGACCTGAGCATCAGTGAAAAGCAGATGGTCGAGATCGCCAAGTCGGTCGCCTTCAACGCGAAGGTCATCGTCATGGACGAACCGACCTCCTCGCTGACCGAGGAGGAGGTCCAGAAGCTCTTCGTCATCATCCGCCAGCTCAAGGAAGAGGGCAAGGGCGTGGTGTTCATCTCCCACAAGCTCTCCGAGATCGCCGAAATCGGCGACCGCATCACGATCATGAAGGACGGCGGCTATGTGGGCACCTACCAGGTGGCCGACCTCACCACCGACGACATGGTCCGGCTGATGGTCGGACGCGAGATCAAGGGCACCTACCAGCACAAGCCGGAGGAGCACTACGAATTCGGCGACGTGATGTTCGAATGCAAAAACCTCACCCGCAAGGACGGCAGGGCGAAGGACATCTCCTTCAGCCTGCGCCGGGGCGAGATCCTCGGGTTCTCGGGGCTCGTCGGCGCGGGGCGCAGCGAGACGATGTGCGCCATCTACGGCGCCGCGCCCAAGGCCTCGGGCGAAGTGTGGCTCGAAGGCAGGCGGCTCACGATCAAGAATCCCTACCAGGCGCTGCGCCAGGGGATCGGGATGGTGACCGAGAACCGCCGTGAGACGGGCTTTTTCCAGAACTTCAGCAACAAGCGCAACATCTCCATCGCCTACCAGCTCAAGCGCTCCTCCCTCGACGGGATGCTGGGGCTGACCAACAACGCCGAGGAGCAGCGGCTCGCCGAAAAGGAGCGCGCGGACATCCAGATCAAATGCGCCTCCCTCGAGCAGCTCACCTCGCAGCTCTCGGGCGGCAACCAGCAGAAGGTCATCCTCGGCAAATGGATGGCGGCCGGCGTCAAGCTGCTCATCTTCGACGAGCCCACCAAGGGCATCGACGTCGGGACCAAGAGCGAGATCTACAAGCTGATGCGCGGGCTTGCCGACGGAGGAATCGGGGTCATCGTGGTCTCCAGCGAAATGCCGGAGCTGCTCGGCCTCTGCGACCGGATCGCCGTCATGGCGGACGGCAGGATCACAGAAATCTACGAAGTGGCGGACGCGACCGAGGAAAAGCTCGCGAAGGCCGCTACCGGCGAAACTGCATGACACGGGAGGAGAGCAAGTTGAAAACGATCACGAAACGGTCCTTCACCTTCAGCGATTACTGGGATCGCTACAGCACGATCACGATCCTCGCGATCATGGTCGTCGTATTCGGAATCCTGCGGCCCACCACCTTTTTGACGGGCGGCAACCTCGTCAAGGTGATGGAGCAGAGCTCGATCACCATCCTGCTGGGCCTGGGCGAATTCTTTGCCATCCTGCTCGGCGGCATCGACCTGAGCGTCAGCTCGATCATGGCCCTCTCCGGCGCGCTCACCGCGCAGCTGATGGTCAACGCCGGGTTCCACCCGGTCGTCGCCATCCTCGTCGGCGTGCTGCTGTTCGGCGCCTTCATCGGCTTCTTAAACGGCGTGCTCGTCACCGCCACCGGCCTGCCCCCCTTCATCATCACGCTGGGCACCCAGGCCATCCTGCGCAGCCTCGTCTACATCATCACCGACGCGCGCGCCGTCTCCGGCCTGCCGGTGGCTTTCTCCAAGACGATGGGCGGCAAGCTGTTCGGCGTCGTCCCGGTTCCCATCCTCGTGGCGCTCATCACCGCGACGGTGCTCACCTTCCTGACGACCAAATGCCAGTGCGGCCGCAACCTCTACGCCCTCGGCGGCAACTCGCAGTCCGCCTGGTACGCCGGCATCACCGTCAAAAAGCACACCATCCTCGCGTTCTCGATCTCGGGCGTCTGCGCGGCGCTGGCCGGCATGGTCAACATCGCCCGCCTCGCCGCCGCCGAGCCCAACGCCGGCACCGGCTACGAGACCTTCGCCATCGAGGCCGTCATCATCGGCGGCGCCTCCTTCTTCGGCGGCGTCGGCAAGATCCCCAAAGTCGTCATCGGCGGCCTGATCATCGGCGTCATCAACAACGGCCTCAACATGGTCGGCGTCTCCAGCTACTACCAGCAGCTGGCGATGGGCTGCCTGCTCATCCTGGCCGTGACCCTCGACCGGTTCTTCGGCGCGAGCAGGAAGAACTGACCGGCGCGCTCCCGATTTTCCCCACTCCCGCCCCGCCCGCCGGGGCGGGGGACCTATAGATTTGTCGGAGGTACTTGTTATCATGAAACCTGAATTTTCCGTGAGCCTGATGTGCATGGATTTCCTGGACATCAAGCATCAGATCGAGGTGCTCGACCAGAAGGCCGACGGCTACCACATCGATATCATGGACGGCCACTACTGCAAGAACATCACCCTCAGCCCCGATTTCATGCGGGCCTGCGCGCGGGTGGCGAAAAAGCCGATGGACGTCCACCTGATGACCACCAATCCCAACGACTGGATCGACGCCTGCGCCCAGGCGGGCGCGGCGCTCATCAGCCCCCACGCGGAGACGATCAACACCGACTGCTTCCGCACCCTCAACCACATCAGGGACGCGGGCTGCAAGGTGGGCGTCACCCTCAACCCGGCGACCCCGCTCTCCTACTGCAAGCACTACCTCAACCGCATCGACGTGCTCACGCTGATGACGGTGGACGTGGGCTTCGCGGGGCAGCCGTTCATCACCGAGATGCTCGACAAGATCGCCGAGGCCAAGCGCCTGCGGGAGGAAAACGGCTGGCATTACCGGATCATGATCGACGGCTCCTGCAATAAGAAAACCTTCAAGCGGCTTTATGACGCGGGCGCGGAGACCTTTATCCTCGGCACCTCGGGGCTCTTCAGCCTGGACGCGGACCTCGCGGCCGCATATGACAAGATGAAAGGACAGTTTGAGGAAGAAACCGGCGTCAAACTGTGAACGGGAGGCCAGACCATGAACGGATCGGAAGCGTATGTGCTCGGGATTGATATCGGCGGCACGAATATGCGGTTCGGCCTGGTGGACGGGTCGCACCGGCTGTCGGCGTTCGAGCGGCAGAGCACGCGGGATACCTTCCTGGAGGACTGCGACCCCGCGCAGAAGCTGGCCGAGTGCATCCGCGGCTACTGCGGGCGCAACCTCGGCGGAAAGATGCCCAAGGCCGTCTCGATCGGCTTTCCCTCCACCATCAACCGCGCGCGCACCGTCGTGGTGCAGACCCCGAACATCGCCTGCATCCCGGACGATTTCGCCGTCGTCGACGCGCTCGAATCCGCGCTCGGCATCCCGGTCTTCATCAACCGGGACGTCAACTACCTGCTGCTCTTCGACCTCGAGGACCTCGGCGTCACCGCGCAGGACTGCGTGGCGGGCATCTATTTCGGCACCGGCATCGGCAACGCCGTGATGGTCAACGGAAAGATCCTGCTGGGCCGCAACGGCGTCGCCGCGGAGCTCGGGCACCTGCCCGTCTACGGCAACAAGCGGGTGTGCATGTGCGGCAATGTGAGCTGTATGGAGACGGTCGTCTCGGGCATCGCGCTCGAACGGATCCAGGCGCAGCATTTCCCCGGCACCCCGATCAACCAGCTTTTCGCCCGGCACATGGACTCCTGCGTCATGCAGGACTTCCTCGAGGGCATGGGACAGGCGGTCGCGGCGGAGGCCAACCTCTTCGACCCCGACTGCGTCATCCTGGGGGGCGGCCTGCTCCAGATGGAGGGCTTCCCGCGCGGCGCGCTGGAGGAAGCGGTGCACCGCTACGCCCGCAAGCCCTACCCCGAGCGGACGCTCGACCTCCGCTATTCGCGTCCCAACCAGGCCAACGGCCCGGTCGGCGCGGCCATCTACGCCGAGAAGCGGCTGGCGGACCCCAGCTACCTGTAAACGAAACAAAACAGCCCGGGCGGCGCGGTTTTGCGCGGGCCCGGGCTTGTGATTTCAGAATGGAGGAACTCGCCATGAAACTTGCCATTGGAAACGACCACGTCGCGGTCGAAATGAAACGGGAGATCAAGGCCTATCTCGAGGAGAAGGGCATCGAGGTCGTCGACGTCGGCACCAACAGCACCGAGCGGTTCAACTACCCCGTCAGCGGCTACAAGGTCGCGAAGCTGGTGGCCGCGGGCGAGGTCGACGGCGGCGTGCTCATCTGCGGCACCGGCGTGGGCATCTCGCTGGCCGCCAACAAGGTCAAGGGCATCCGCGCCTGCGTGTGCAGCGAGCCCTATTCGGCCAAGCTCTCCAAGCAGCACAACAACTCGAACATCATCGCCTTCGGCGCGCGGGTCATCGGCGTCGAGACCGCGAAGATGATCGTGGACGAGTGGCTGGGCGCCGCCTATGAGGGCGGCCGCCATCAGGTCCGGGTGGATATGATCTCCGAGATCGAAAACACAGGGGAGCTTGCAGCGGCGAAGTGATTTGCCGCTCGGGGAGCGGCAGAGCTTTTTATCGCCCTCCTCCGGAGGGCTAAGGGGAGCCGCCTTCGGCGGCGGAGATTTGCCGGGTCCCGCCCCGGCGGGCGGCCCTATTTCTTGGCCGCCCAAGAAATAGGGGAAAGAAGCCGCAGGGGGCTATGCCCCCTTGACCCCAGCGCCGCCTCCGGTTGGCCTTCGGCCAAAGTCGGCGGCGCCCTGTTCACGGATCAGCGAACGAGCTTACAGCATCCCACCAGCCGCCGCGCCGCGGGCGTAATGCCTCTGCCTGAGAGACTCCAGTACCGTACCGGAAGTGCGCTCGGGGAGGCACGGCCGCTTTTGCGTGGCGCGCAGCGCCCACGGGGAGGCGGAAAACTGCGCGGCTACGCCGCGCACGCGTGCAGGGCGCGCGAACGCCCGGAACGGGCGTTGTTTTCCGCCGTATGGTTTTGGCGAGCCATCCGACAGCAGGATTGTTGGGTGCGGCGGTACCAGCCTTCTACCCGCGGTTGGCTGGACGTGAGCGGAGGGGGGATTCTCAAGGGGGGCGAGCTTTGCGCCCCCATCTTCTTCAAGTGAGCCCCCCTTGAGCGCCCTTCTTCCGCCGACTTCTTGGGCGCGCAAGAAGTCGGCCCGCCTGCCGGGGCGGGACCCGGCAATCCATGCCGCCGAAGGCGGCTCCCCTAAAGCGTCCCGAAGGGATGCGATAAAAGCCCTCTTAGCTTCTGGGCGGGCTAAACATCCTCATCAGACATGAGGTGAATTCCCTGCCGGATGCCGTCGCGATAGGCTTTCTCGCTCTCCAGTTCGGATAAGAGGTTTAGGTCGTCCGATGATGCGCAGAAGCAGTTTTCGGCTTGGCTTGTCAAGTGCCTGTCGAAGCAACTGCTCGTTACAGGACAGGCGGCATTTAATGCGGTTGCGATCCAAAGCTGTCACCTCCAACAGGATTGTAACAGAAATATGAGTTCCCGTTAGGGGAAAATCGACCTATTTAAAAGGCCCGCCATCGGCGGGCCTTTTGCTATTTCTGTTTTCGATCTCTTAGCTTTTGCAAGATTTTGGGGCTGAAGATCATGCCGCAGACGCCGATCGCGGCGGCGATGCAAAATATGACGGTGGATTTCCGGTAATCACCCTCGATGAGGGTGCCGCTCGCGAAGGTGTCGCATAAAATCATCGGGGCGCGCGCGGCCATTGAAATCAGGATGAAGCGTTTGAAGTCGAGCGGGGTGAGGGCGGCGAGATAGGTGAAGACGTCCTTGGGCATCGCGGGGATGAGGTAGAGGATAAAGACGATCTTCCCCAGCTTGCCGGCGTCCCGCAGGAAGGAGAGCTTCTCCTGCTTTTCCCTGGGGAACATCCGGTCGACGACGGGCTGGCCGTACCGCTTGACGGCGAGGAAGACAATCGTACTGCCGATGAAAATCCCGGCCAGGCAGACGAACAGGCCGCCGAACGCCCCGTAGGTGAGTCCCGCCGCGATCTGGATGGGCAGTGCGGGGATGACGCCCGAGACCACCTGCACCGTCTGGATCCCGATGAGCGCCAGAACGCCGAGCATGCCGAAGGATTGCAGCTTCTCCTGAAAGCGGGCCATGTTCTCCGGCTCCATAAGGCCCTTGATCACCGGGTAGTACCGCCAGGTCAGATAGAGGAGCGCACCCACGACGGCCACGGCGGCGACCGCCGTGAGCCGCCACTTCCAGCGGCCCTTTTTCTGCTCGGCCATCGCGGTTCGCATCCTTTCTTCTGGTTTTGCCTCGCCGCTCCCACAAGGAAGCGGAAAACTGCGCGGCGCGCCGCCCGGGGAAGGTCGTATCTCCCCGGACGCACCGGTAAGAGCATTCCGGGGGCTCGCCGGCAGAGGCGTCGAGGCGCACGTCAGTTGCGGCCCCTGACCGCAACTGCCCCCGCGTTTGGACAAGCCAAAGCGCGTGCTGCGGCACTTGTCGTTGGGAGTATGCCTCCCCGTGCGCACGCCCGGTACGGCTCCTGGGGCTCTCGGGCAGAGGCGTTGCGCCTGCGGCGCGGCGGCTGATGGGTTGCTGTAGACTGGTCCTTCGATCCGTGGTGCGGGGCCGCGACCTTTAAGGCCGCAGGCCGTCGCGGCCTGGGGGTCAAGGATTTGGCCGTAGGCCAACCTTATAGAGAATCCGGCCCGCAGGGCCGGGTCCGCGTAGCGGACTCAAGCCGGGGGCGCGGGGCGGAGCGCCCGCGACTGCGGTCCGCAGACCGCGTTTCGGAGGCCAACCGCCGAAGGCGGCTCTTAGGCGGAGATCGGCCGTCGCGCATAGCGCGCTCCGGGCGCAGCCCAGGCAGGCCGCTTCAAGCCCCCTGCGGTTTCTTTTCCCCATTTCTTGTCCGTACAAGAAATGGGGCCGCCCGCCGGGGCGGGACCCGGCAGGCTCCGCCGCTCCCCGAGCGGCAAACCTAAGAAGGCCCCCTGTCGGCGGGTAGCCGACAAGCCCTCCGGCCCTCGGGCGGAAAACCTAAGAAGCGCCGCCGGTCGACTACCGGCAAGCCCCGCCGCTCCCCGAGCGGCAAGCAACAGAAAATCAGCGGAAGTATCTTACCGCATTGCCGAAGAGGTCTTGGAAGCAGTTGCCGCCGACATTCTTATAGAGCCCGTCGACATACCGCTCGGTGTGCCCCATCTTTCCGAAGACGCGGCCGTCGGGGGAGGTGATGCCCTCGATGGCGCAGTAGGAGTTGTTGGGATTGAAGCGGATATCCCCGGTCGGATTGCCGTCGAGGTCGACGTACTGGGTGGCGATCTGGCCGTTTTCGGCGAGCCGGTCGATGAGCGCCTGCGGCGCGACGAACCGTCCTTCGCCGTGGGAGATTGCGATCGTGTGGATGTCGCCCGGCTTCATGTCGGCGAGCCAGGGGGACTTGTTGGAGGCGACGCGGGTGCGCACCAGCATGCTCTGGTGGCGGCCGACCGAGTTATAGGTCAGGGTCGCGCAGCTTTCATCCATGTCGCGGATTTCGCCGTAGGGGACGAGCCCGAGCTTGACGAGCGCCTGGAAGCCGTTGCAGATGCCCAGCATGAGGCCGTCGCGGTTTTTGAGGAGCTCGTGGACCGCGTCGCGGATGCGCGGGTTGCGCAGGAAGGAGATGATGAACTTGGCCGAGCCGTCCGGCTCGTCGCCGCCCGAGAAGCCGCCCGGCAGCGCGATGATCTGCGACCGCGCGATTGTGTCCGCGAAGGCCGCGACGCTTTCGGCGATGTCGGCGGCGGAGAGGTTGCGCACGACGAAGACCTCCGCGTCGGCGCCGGCGCGCTCAAAGGCACGTGCGGTGTCGTACTCGCAGTTGGTGCCGGGGAAGACGGGGATGAGCACCCGCGGGCGGGCGGTTTTTACCGACGCGGTAAGTTTGCCCCTCGATTCATAGTTGTATGCGGGCACGGGGCCGTCGCTGCTCGGAGAGAGATAGGGGAATACTTTTTGTAATTTATCCTCCCAGCTATCCTGAATGTCATCGAGCGGGATGAGGTCGAAGCCGTAGCGGATGGCATAGGCGGGGGAGACGGAACCGATGCAGGGCAGGCCGGCGATCGGCTCGGACGCCTCGATAAGGAATCCGCCGTAGAGCGGCTCGAAGAGGGCCGCGTCGTCGAAGGTGGCGGAGAAGTCGAAGCCGAGCCCGTTGCCGAAGCACATCTTGGTGACGCCCTCGCAGACGCCGCCGTACCCGATTGCCCAGACGGAGACCGCCTCCTTTTCGGCGACCAGCCGCTCCACCTCGTCGAAGACCGCCTTGACGCTCTCAAATTTGGGGAGCTGGTTCTCGTCGTAGGCGGGCGCGATCAGGTAGACCTTGTGGCCCGCCTCCTTGAACTCGGGGGAGATGATGTTCCCGGTTTTGGCCACCGAGACGGCGAAGGAGACGAGGGTGGGCGGCACGTCGATCTCCTCAAAGGTGCCGGACATCGAGTCCTTGCCGCCGATCGAGCCGATGCCGAGGCCGAGCTGGGCCTCGAGCGCGCCGAGCAGGGCGGCCATCGGCTTGCCCCAGCGCCTGGGGTCGTTCTTGGTGCGCTCGAAGTACTCCTGGAAGGTGAGCCAGCATTTGTGATAACTGCCGCCCGCGGCGACCACCTTGGCGACCGATTCGACCACCGCGCAGACCGCGCCGTGGTAGGGGCTGGCGGCCGAGCGGTCGGGGTTGAAGCCCCAGCCCATCAGCGAGGCGGTCGTCGTCTCGCCGTGCAGGACGGGGATTTTCGCGGCCATCGCCTGCGCGGGGGTGAGCTGGCGCACGCCGCCGAAGGGCAGCAGCACGGTGCCTGCGCCGATCGTCGAGTCGAACCGCTCGACCAGCCCCTTCTGGGAGCAGACGTTGAGGTTTTCCATCATCGCGGTCCACTTTTCCTTCATCGGGGCGGTGGAACGCAGCCGCTCGAACTCGCGCGGGGCGGTGATCTCCACGTCGGTGTATTTGACCGCGCCGTTGGAGTTGAGGAACGCGCGGGAGAGGTCGACGATCCGCCGCCCGTTCCACTCCATCACGAGACGGGGTTCGGCGGTCACCTCGGCGACGACGGTGGCCTCGAGGTTTTCCGCGTGGGCGCGGCCGATGAATTGATCCACGTTTTCCGGCGCGACGACGACGGCCATGCGCTCCTGCGATTCGGAGATCGCCAGCTCGGTGCCGTCGAGGCCGTCGTACTTCTTGGGGACCGCGTCGAGGTTGATGCGCAGGCCGTCGGCCAATTCGCCGATCGCCACCGACACGCCGCCCGCGCCGAAGTCGTTGCAGCGGCGGATCATGCGGGTCACCTCCCCGTCGCGGAAGAGGCGCTGGAGCTTGCGCTCGATGGGCGGGTTGCCCTTCTGCACCTCCGCGCCGCAGCTCTCGAGCGAGGAGAGGGTGTGGCTCTTGGAGGAGCCGGTCGCGCCGCCGCAGCCGTCCCGGCCGGTGCGTCCGCCGAGCAGGATGACGATGTCGCCCGGATCGGGACAGTCGCGCACCACGTGGTCGGCGGGCGTCGCGCCCACCACGGCGCCGATCTCCATCCGCTTGGCCGCGTAGCCGGGGTGGTAGACCTCCGCCACATGCCCGGTCGCGAGCCCGATCTGGTTGCCGTAGGAGGAGTAGCCCGCCGCGGCCGTCGTCGTGATCTTGCGCTGGGGGAGCTTGCCCTTCATCGTCTCGGAGAGGGGAACCGTCGGGTCGGCCGCGCCCGTCACGCGCATCGCCTGATAGACGTAGCTGCGTCCCGAGAGCGGGTCGCGGATCGCGCCGCCCAGACAGGTGGCCGCGCCGCCGAACGGTTCGATCTCGGTGGGGTGGTTGTGCGTCTCGTTTTTAAACATGAGCAGCCAGTCCTGCTCCTCGCCGTCCACATCCACCTTGATTTTCACCGAGCAGGCGTTGATCTCCTCGCTCTCGTCGAGGTCGGGGAGCTTCCCCTCCGCCTTGAGCGCCTTCGCGCCGATCACCGCGAGGTCCATCAGCGTCATCGGCTTCTCTTTCCCGGCATAGAGCTTGTCCCGCAGGGCGAGGTATTTTTCAAAGCTCTTTTTGATGTAGGGGGTCTCGACCTTCACGTTTTTCAGGTTGGTGAGGAAGGTCGTGTGGCGGCAGTGGTCCGACCAGTAGGTGTCGATCATGCGGATCTCGGTGATGGTCGGGTCGCGGCGCTCGGTGTTTTTAAAGTAGTCCTGGCAGAAGGCGATGTCGTCGGTGTCCATCGCGAGCCCGTAGCGGGAGACGAAGTCCGCCAGCCCCGCCGCGTGGAGCGCGGTGAAGCCGTCGAGCGTTTCCACCGTCGTGGGGATGTCGTATTTGACATCGAGCGTTTCGGGCAGCTCGAGCGACGCGAGGCGGCTTTCCACCGGGTTGACAAGATAGTTTTTGACCGCGTCGAGCGCGTCCGCCGGGATGTCACCCGAGAGGATGTACACCCGCGCGGAACGCACGATCGGCTGTTCCTTGGAGGTGGCGAGGGAGATGCACTGGGCGCAGGAATCGGCGCGCTGGTCGAACTGGCCGGGCAGGTACTCGACCGCGAAGACCTCTTCGCCCGGCGCGGCGGGGGGGAGCTCGTCGTAGGTCACGTCGACCTGCGGCTCGGAAAAGATCGTGCCGCGCGCGGCGTCGAAGTCGGCCCGGTCGATCCCTTCAACGTCGTAGCGGTTGAGGATGCGCACGCCCTTGACGCAGTCGAGCATCAGCACGGTGCGCAGGTCGCTGAGGACTCCGGCCGCCTCCACGGCAAACTCCGGTTTTTTCTCCACGTAGATTCGGTAAACGCTCATTGGTGCTCCTCCAGATCGTTTATTTTGTAATACGGCGGTATTCAATGGGGGAAGGCACGCCCACCAGGACGCGGCCCGCCTTCTCCAGAATCTCTGTGACAAGCAGGACCTCGGGGCCGATCCACTCCTCCAGCGTGAGGGTGGTGTCGGCGGAAAGCCGGCTGACGCACCGGCCGTAAAAAACGCCCCGCTCATCCTCCTGATAGACAAGGGGAGTGAACGTCTCCGAACGGGAAAGCCCGCGGTAGTCAAAGCGCAGGGCGGGGTTGCCGTTGACAAGCTCCGCGCGGGGAAGGTCCTTCGGCAGGTCGTAGGAGTCGAGTTTGACGCGCCCGGGCGCGTCGGAGGAGAAGAAAAACAGGTGCGGCATCGCGTTGGTCCGGCCGTCCCGGGTGTAATAGCTCTCCTCCAGCACGAAAAAGCCGCCGGGGTCCGCGGGCAGGTGGTCGACCCTGCCGTTGACGTTGCGGCTGACGTGCCGCGCAGCGGGGTGGGTGACCTTCCCGGCCGCCTGCTGGGCGGCGATCTGCGCGGAGTTGTCGAAGTCCCCGGTGAGGCAGCTTTCAAAGCGTTTGAGGGTATCGTTCATAGGGCGCCTTCTTTCTGATTGACAGCGGTGGGTGGTTGGGACGGGAGCTCCCCTTCGCACCAGTCCCCGTGCGCGGAAACGATCCGCACCTCCCGGATGCTCCCGGCGAGCGGCTCGTCCGCGCGCACCCGCACGGGGGTGTAGTTGGGGGTGTAGCCCTCCTGCATCCCGTCCGCGGTCCGGCTCTCGAAGAGGACGGGCTGCCTGCTCCCCACCTGCGCGGCGAGGAAGGCGGCGCGGGTGCGCAGGGTGGTCTCGATCATCCGGGCCGAGCGGGCCTCCTTGACGGCGCGGGGCACCTGACCGGGCATGTCCGCGGCGCGGGTGCCGGGCCGGCGGGAGTAGGCGAAGACGTGCGCCTTGGCGAGCGCGATCTCCTCCGCGAAGGCGAGCGACTGCGCGAACTCCGCCTCGTCCTCGCCGGGGAAGCCGACCATGATGTCGGTCGTGACGGCACAGTTGTCGAAATGCCGCCGCAGGCTCCCGGCGATGCGGGCATATTCGACGGCGTCGTAATGGCGGTTCATGCGTTTGAGGGTCGCGTCGCAGCCGCTCTGGAGGGAGAGATGGAACTGGGGGCAGAGCTTCGGCTGGCGGGACATCCGCTCGATATCTCCGTCGGTGAGCAGCTCGGGCTCGAGGGAGCCCAGCCGCACCCGCTCGATCCCCTCGACCGAGCAGGCGAGCTCGACCGCGTCGATCAGCCGCAGGCCGAGGTCCTTTCCGTAGCAGGAGAGGTTGATGCCCACGAGCACCGCCTCCCGGTAGCCCGCCTTCGCGAGCCCCTCGAGCTCGGCGCGCAGCTCGTCCGGCTTTTTGGAGCGGACCGGCCCGCGCGCGGTGGGGATGATGCAGTAGGCGCAGTAGCGCTCGCACCCGTCCTCGATCTTGACGAACGCGCGGGTGCGTTCGGAAAACTGCTCGGCGCGCATCGGCTCGAAGGACTCCCCCCGCTCGTGCGGGCGGATGTCGACAATCCGCTCCCCGGTGACGCGGGCCCGCTCCACGAGCGCGGTGAGCCGTTCCCGGCCGCGCGCGCCGGTGACGACGTCCGCCTCGGGCAGACGGTCGGCGGCGTCGGGGAAGGCCTGGGGGTAGCAGCCGGTCAGCGCGACGACCGCGTCCGGGTTCTGCGACTTCAGATGGCGCAGCATCCGGCGGGTCTTCTGGTCGCCCGTCGCGGTGACGGTGCAGGAGTTGATCACATAGACGTCGGCAGGCTCCGTATGGGGGACGATCTCATAGCCAGCGGCGGAAAAAAGCTGCTCGAGAATCTGCGCTTCATATTGGTTCACTTTGCAGCCAAGGGTGTAAAAAGCGGCTTTCATTTATACACTCCGTCCAAAACAGGAATAATTTTCATGTGCAAGTTGCACAGTATCCAAAGGCGTTTTTTCCAATGATACACATATTATAATGAATTTTCGGAACAATTACAATTAGCAGTTGACTTAAAGAAACCCCGCTGATATAGTGAGAATGTAGTAAAAACATAAATTAGTAATATGTCAAGAAGAAGGAGGACATCGACATGAAATCTGTAGTCATCAAACTTGACACCATCAATGACGTGAAAAACTTCGTGAATACCGTTTCGAAATATGATTTCGACGTGGACCTTGTGTCCGGACGCTATGCCGTCGACGCGAAATCCATCATGGGAATCTTTTCCCTCGATCTCGCCAAGCCGATCAAGATGGAGATCTACGCCGACAACTGCCCGGAGTTTTTGAAGGAAGTCAAGGGCTTCATTGTGGAAGCATAGGACTGCGAATGCAAAAGGCGCACCCTTTGGGGTGCGCCTTTTTTTGTTGGCTTGCCGTCCCCTGCGGAGCCTTGGAGCTGCCGCGCTGCGCACGGCGGGGTAGACGGGAATTGCCGCTTTACAAGCGGCAAGAATGACTTGCGCGTTCCGCCGCGCGCCACGGGTTCCTTTTCGGACGGACGAAAAGGAACGAAAAGTCCGCCTAAGAACCCTCCACCTTGGGCGGCCTGCCCGGGCTGCGCCCGGAGCGCGCTACGCGCGACGGCCGCTCGCAGGCGCTCCGCCCCGCGACCCCGGCTTGAGTCCGCTGCGCGGACCCGACCCCATGGGCCGGAACTCTAAGCGGGATCTCCGGGAGTACCTTGCCATAACCCGCAGACTACCGTCACTCCCCACGGGTACACCAGCTGAAGGCTCAATTCGGGTTGCGGGCGCACCCAACGACTGAGGCCGGAAGGCTCGCCGGGGACGCACGGCGGAAAACAACGCCCGTTCCGGGCGTTCGCGCACTCTGCGCGCGTGCGCGGCGTAGCCGCGCAGTTTTCCGCCTCCCCGTGGGACATGCGAGCGAAATTAAAGCGGCCGTGCCTCCCCCAAGCGCACTCCCGGTACGGTTCCGGAGACTCGTCGGCAGAGGCATTGCGCCCGCGGCGCGGCGGCTGGCTGGTTGCTATAGGCTCGTTCGCTGATCCGTGGCAGGGCGCCGCCGATTTTGGCCGAAGGCCAACCGGAGGCGGCGCGGGGGTCGCAGGGGCGCAGCCCCTCGTGCCCTTCTTTGGTTCCTTTCTTGGGCAAGCAAGAAAGGAACTCGCTGTCGGTCGACTACCGACAAACTGCGCCGCTCGATGAGCGGATAATCTAAGCCTGCCGTTGGCCGGCCACCGACAACCTCCGCCGCTCACCGAGCGGCAAATCTAAGCCCCTCCGCAAATAAAACCCGGCGGCGCCGCATACACATGTACTAATTTGACAGGAGAGGTGTGCGGATATGAAGAAAAGGCTCGCGGCGGTTCTACTGAGCGTTTTGATATGCGTCCCGCTGTCGGCGGGGGTCTATGCGGAGGATTTACCGGACATGACCGCGCTTGAGACGGCGGCGCCGGTGGACAATTCCCTGCCGGCGAAATCGGCGATCCTGATCGAGCAGGAGAGCGGGCGGGTGCTCTTTGAGAAGAACGCGGATGAGGTGCTGCCTCCCGCGTCGATCACCAAGGTGATGACGCTGCTGCTCGTCATGGAGGCGCTCGACGAGGGGCGCATCTCAATCGACGACATGGTGACCTGCTCGGAACACGCCGAATCGATGGGCGGAAGCCAGATCTGGTTCAAGGCAGGGGAACAGATGACGGTCGACGACCTTTTGAAGGCGACCGCGATTTCGAGCGCCAACGACGCGTCGGTGGCGCTGGCGGAGATGATCGCGGGCAGCGAGGAGGCGTTCGTCGGCCTGATGAACGAGCGCGCCCAGCAGCTTGAGATGACCAATACCCACTTCGTCAACGCGACCGGGCTGGACGCGGAGGGGCATGTGACGACGGCGCGCGATATCGCGACGATGAGCCGGGAGCTGCTCAGGCATCCAAAGATCACCGAGTATTCGAGCGTGTGGATGTCGGAGCTGCGGGACGGCCAGACCCAGCTGGTCAACACGAACAAGCTCGTGCGGTTCTATGACGGTTGCACCGGGCTGAAAACGGGCACGACGAACGGCGCGGGCAGCTGCCTGTCGGCGAGCGCGACCCGCAAGGGGATGTCGCTCGTCGCGGTGACGCTCGGGAGCCCGACCTCGGCGGAGCGGTTCTCCGCCGCACGGGGACTGCTCGATTACGGTTTCGCCAACTACACCCGCGTCGAGCTGCCGCCGCTCGAGGGGCTGGACGCGGTGCCCGTGCGCCACGGCGTGGCGCAGGAGGTCTCGGTGCTGTCCGAAACGCCGGGCGCGGTGATCGTCAAGGCCTCCGACAAGGATGCGATCGAACAGCAGGCAGAGCTGCTCGAGGATGTGGAGGCCCCGGTCGAGGCGGGGCAGATGCTCGGGAAGGTGACGGTCCGGGTGGGGGAGAGCGTCCTCTGCGAATACAACCTCGTCGCGGCGGAGGGCGTGGAACGGATGACCTTCGGCAACGCGCTCAAGGAACTGCTCTGCCGGCTGGTCGCAATGTAACGGCGTTTGACCGCCCGCGGCCGACATGGATTATTTTTGGAATTTTCATAAACCCGGCTTGAAATGGACCGTCAAATAGGGTACAATATGTGTAACAAAGAAGGATTCTGCACGACGTCGAATTGTGCGATTTGTACAATATCCAAGCGGAAAGGAAGACCTGAGATGGCAATGAAGTTGAACACCAGGTATCTCAAAAGTTTTGTGAATGAACATGAGCTCAAAGCGATCGAACCGCAGGTGCTGGCCGCGCACCGGACTTTGACGGAAAAATCCGGTTTGGGCAACGATTACCTCGGCTGGACCACCCTGCCGAAGGATTACGACCGGGAGGAGTTCTCCCGCATCAAGGCGGCGGCTGGAAAGATCCAGTCGGATACCGATCTGCTGCTCGTCATCGGCATCGGCGGCTCCTACCTCGGCGCGCGCGCCGCGCTCGAGCTGCTGCGCTCTCCCTATTACAACAACCTGAAAAAGGATACCCCCGACATTTACTTCGTCGGCAACAGCATCAGCCCCGATTATCTCAACACGGTGCTGGCTCTCTGCGAGGGCAGGCGCGTGTCGGTCAACATCATCTCCAAGTCCGGCACCACCACCGAGCCCGCGCTCGCGTTCCGGGTCTTCCGCGAGCTGCTTGAGCAGCGGTACGGAAAGGAGGAGGCCAGAGGCCGCATCTACGCCACCACCGACAAGGCGCGCGGCACCCTCAAGGAGCTCTCCGACCGCGAGGGCTACGAGACCTTCGTCATCCCCGACGACGTGGGCGGGCGCTATTCGGTGCTGACCGCCGTGGGCCTGCTGCCGATGGCGGTCGCGGGCATCGATATCGACGCGGTGATGGGCGGCGCGGCCGCCGCGATGGACGATCTGGCCATCGGCGACCTGTGCAAAAACGACTGCTACAAGTACGCGGCCTACCGCAACATCCTCTATCGCAAGGGCAAGCAGATCGAACTTCTCGTCAGCTACGAGCCGGCGTTCACGATGATGAACGAGTGGTTCAAGCAGCTCTTCGGCGAGAGCGAGGGCAAGGACCAGAAGGGGCTCTTCCCGGCGTCGGTCGTCTTTTCCACCGACCTGCATTCGATGGGACAGTTTATCCAGGAAGGCAGCCGCTGCATGTTTGAAACGGTCGTGGACATCCAAAACTCCACAAAGGACTTCTTTGTCAAGGACGACCCGGAAAACCTCGACGGACTCAACTTCCTTTCCAACCAGAACATGTCGGTCGTCAACCACAAGGCGATGCAGGGGACCATCCTCGCGCACACCGAGGGCGGCGTGCCGAACATGGTGCTTGAGGTCCCCGAAATCAACGAGCATGAGTTCGGCTACATGGTCTATTTCTTCGAGAAGGCGTGCGCCATCAGCGGATACCTGCTGGCGGTGAACCCCTTCAACCAGCCGGGCGTCGAGAGCTACAAGAAAAACATGTTCGCGCTGCTCGGCAAGCCGGGCTATGAGGATCAGCGCGCGGAGCTCGAGGCGAAGCTGGGCTAACAGGACGTTTGGAAACCAAATTTCATATATTGGAGGAATTTCACATGATAAAGCTTATCGTAGGAAACAAAGGCTCCGGAAAAACCAAGCGGCTCATCGGCATGGTCAACGAAGCGGTGACGACTTCCAAGGGCAATGTGGTCTGCGTGGAAAAGGGCAATACCCTGACCTTTGACATCAGCCACCAGGCGCGCCTCATCGACATCGACGACTACGCCGTCAGCGGCTTCGACGCGTTCTATGGATTCTTCTGCGGCCTCTTCGCGGGCAACTACGACATCACGGAAGTGTTTGTCGACGCGACCTTCAAGGTCGGCGGCAAGGACTTTCAGGCGTTCGCCGTCATGGTCGATAAACTCGTAAAGCTGCTGGATCAGAATGGCGCCACGATGACCTTTACCGTCTCCTGCGACAAGACCGATCTGCCCGAGCGCATCCACCAATATATCATCTGATTCCGGCTCAGCCGGCGCCTTGCGGGAAGGAGGCAGCCGCATTCCTTCCCCGGCTCCCACATTTATCATGCGTACCAAACGGCCGCCTTTTTGGGCGGCCGTTTGTCACAGGAAGCCTGAAAACCATGTCTGAACGGAAAGGATGGCGGAGAGATGAAGAAATGTTTGGCATTGCTGCTCTGTACGGTTCTGGTGCTTTCCCTCGGGGGATTCACCGCCAAGGAGACGGCTGCCGTGGGAAACCCGGCGAAAATCTACCGGGAGGCGCTGGATAAAAGCCTTCAGGGAGACGCCGTGCAGGTCAACACGGCAATCGACACCGCCATGAAGGCGGGCGGCCTCACGATCAGCCTGCGCACCAACGCGACGATCCAGATGAAGGGGGAAGGGGACAGGACGCAGTTTTCGATCGTCATCTCGACGGCGCTGCCCGACGGAGAGGAGAAGCTTGGCTTCTATTATAAGGGCGGATACCTCTATTTGGACGGCGGCCCCGGCGCCAAGTTGAAAGTGCGCGCGCCGATGGAGGCGGCGGGCATGATCGTCAATGAATTCTGCACGCCGACGGCTCCCACCGATGCGCTGAAGAACGCGACCGTCAAGCAGGTGGACGGAAACACCGTGATCACCTATAAGGTCGGCGCGACCGAATTGCAGGCCGCGGCGGGCGACGTGCTGGCGGCGCTCCGGGATGCGCTGCGCGAGGAGGGCCTTACCAATGTCAAGCCCCTGGCGATCACCGGGAGCGTGACGATCGATAAGGACGGCAGGATCGCCGCCGACAGGGCCCAGGTCAAATTCTCAGCGGTGGTCGAGGGCCAGACCGCCGTCTGCACCTCGACGATGACCTCCACATACCCCGCGGTGGGCGAGGACTTTGCCGTGCAGTTCCCGGCGGACCTCGCCAGCTACCAGGAGATGAGCGATCTCCCGGCAGCATAAATCAGGATATGAAAGCGGCCGCCCGCAGGGCGGCCGCTTTTTGGGTTTGCTGCGCTGCGCCCGGCGGGGCTTTCACGTGCCCCTCCGGGGCGCTTTAGATGTGCAGCCTTTGGCGGCAGAAATTGCCGGGACCCGCCCCGGCGGCGGTTTTGGATTTGCCGCGCTGCGCCCGGCGGGGCTTTAGATGCGCTCCTCGCCTGCGGCGAGCGCCGCAGAGCGGCGACGCGCATTCAAAGAGGGCCACAGGCCCCCTTTGGATTCCCC